>NZ_KV787157.1:38539-43344 GCF_001807025.1 Corynebacterium sp. HMSC11E11
GGGTGTGGCGGCGCCGTCGAAGTGGATGGGCTCCCACACGTCCTGGCTGCGATCGGCGAGTTTGGGGAATGCGGTGAACGTGGCGACGTAGCACTGGGTGGTGCGGCAATCCACGTCGCCGAAGGTGACGTCGACCGGCAGTTCGGTGGTGAATGCGCCGGCGTCGTCGACGCTGACCTTGACGGCTTCGCCGTAGGTCTGCGGGTACCCGGACGCGGGCTTCTCGATGGTCTGCGTGACGTAGATGTTCTCGCCGGGCGCGTAGCCGGCGCCGGTGATGGTGAGGACGGAATCATCGTCGAGCCCGTCTCGTGCGGAGAGGGTGAAGCGGGGGCCGTCGGAGGCATCGCGGTTGGCGGCGCCTCCGGGGAAGGGCAGCGCCGGGAAGCCGCCGGGCAGCGACGGCAGTGGAGATGCGAGGGACGTCGGCAGCCCCGGGGTGGCCCCGGCGGTCGGGGTCGGGAGCGGGCCGCCGCCGATCATGACGACGGCGCCGACGGCGATCGCGGCGAGCGGCAACCGGAGATGGCGTCGCCCGGCGGTGGGGCGGGCATCGGTTGCCGGGGAGCACGCGCGGTGGGGTGCGGGAACGGTCACGGATCCTCCGATTGTCATCCTCAAGTCAGGCTGAGGGTAGCCTATGCAAAAAAGGTATGGCAATCGCAATCGCTGGGCCGTTGTGGGGGCCGTTGTGGGGGCCGTTGTCAACCGGAATGAAAACGCCGACCACGCCCCTCGGTGGGGCGGGTCGGCGTCGTAAAGCAGGGCCGGAGACGCTCACGTGCGCGCGTGCGGCGTGCTAGGGCGTGCCGGAGGTAAGGGGTCGGCGGGAAGCTTAGAGCTCGCCGCGGGCGCGACGGGCCTTCTCCTCCTCGGCTTCCTTCTTCAGCTTCTCCTCGAGTTCCTCGAGTTCCTCGTGGAAGAGCTCCTTGCGGTCCTCGAGGGAGATGTTGCCGTCGAGCTCGGAGAAGTTCGCGCCGTAACGCTGGCCGAGGAACATGTCCACCGCCGCGCCGAGCTGCTTGGCGTCGTAGAAATTGAGCAGGAGAATCTGCTTCTCGTTTTCGTCGACGAGGCGCAGGCGGAGGTGGCCGTCGATGTCGGTGAGACGGGCGAAAACCTTCACGCCGTCGACGTCGGTGAACGCGGGCTTCCTGGAGGCGGGCATTGCGGGGTCCTTTCCGTGGATGCTTCCACTGTCGGCGGAAGTCCCGAAAACCCTCGTGCGACCGGGCCGGCCTTCAGGGGGGGGGCGTCGGTTCTTCCGGGCGCACCCGATGACCGAATGCACCATGTCCACCTTCGACCCTAACCATGGTCGGGGCACCTGCGCCCGGCGAGATTCGCCCCACCCCGGGCTAACGGTGATCGATGCCCCGTGACCTGCCGGAACGGCGTCCGCAAGGGGTGTTTTCGGGTGGTTGCGGCCCCCGTTCGGGTGGCGGGCCGGGAGGCGGGCCCGGTCGTCACGGTCGGCGGCGGGGTGGGAATCAACTCGCGGGGGTTTTTGTGGGCTTAGGCGGGTTTCGACCCCTTCAACGCGGCAGTCCCCGACCTATTGCCGAAGGCCGGGGGTTGTTTCGTGGTGCCCCAGGCAGGAATCGAACCTGCGACACCGGCTTTAGGAGAGCCGTGCTCTATCCACTGAGCTACTGGGGCGAGTCGGCGACGTGCGGGGCGCTGCGGCGCGTGCCGCGTCGCGACGCCACAACATTACCCCACGGTGCGCCCGGTCTACGATGGGGCCAGCCCGGCCGATGGTCCGCGTCGGGAAAGTCCGATGCAGCGAGGTCCAGGAAGTGCAAAAGCCCACGGTCACCGACGCCAACGACGCCCCGGCGGTGCTGGGCATCGACGTCATCGGCATCGGTGCGGGCAGTCCCGCGCACGTGACGGTGGAGGCCATCGAGGCGCTGCAGAACGTCGACGTGGTGTTCGCGTTGGACAAGGGAGAGGCGAAGGCGGATCTGCTCGATGCGCGCCGCGCCATCCTCGACGCCCATGCTCCGCACGTGGAGTTGGTGGTCGTGCCGGATCCGCCGCGGGATCGGGCGCCGGCGGATTATGCGGGCGTGGTGCGCGATTGGCACCGGGCGCGGGCCGAGTTGCTTTACGACGCCATGACGCGGTCGTTGGCGCCGTCCGAGGGCGGTGCGCGGCGCGGTGCGTTCCTGGTGTGGGGCGACCCGTCGTTGTACGACTCGACGTTGCGGATCCTCGATCACATCCGGGGGCTGGGGGCGGAGCTCGAGGTCCGCGTGATCCCCGGCATCACCGCGGTGCAGGCGCTGACGGCGGCGCACGCGACGACGCTGAATCGCATCGGGCGCCCGGTTCTGGTGACCACGGGGCGCCGTCTGGGCGAGCGGCCGGCGGGCACCGACGCGGTGGTCATGCTCGACGGGGCCGCGGCGTGGCTGGAGCATGCCGACGCCGACGAGGAGATCCTGTGGGGCGCCTACCTGGGCACCCCGATGGAGGTGCTGCGCCGCGGCCGGGTCGGGGAGATCGGCGGGGAGCTGGCGACGCTGAAGGCCGAGCTGCGCGCCGAGCACGGTTGGATCATGGACATTTACCTGTTGCGTCCGGCGGGCACGACCGACGCGGGGGAGTAGGGGCCCGGCCGTCAGTCCTCCACCCAGTCCAGGGTGCGTTCGACGGCTTTGCCCCACTCGGAGTAAAGGGCGTCGCGGCGGTCGGCTTCCATGTCGGGCACGAAGGTCCGGTCCTCGCGCCACATCGCCCGGATCTCGTCGGTCGATTCCCAGAAACCCACGGTCAGGCCGGCGGCGTAGGCGGCGCCGAGAGCCGTGGTTTCGGTGATCACCGGCCGCGTCACGGGCACTCCGAGGATGTCGGCCTGGAACTGCATGAGCAGGTTGTTGGGCACCATGCCGCCGTCGACGCGCAGGGTGGTCAGGCTGACGCCGGAGTCGCGGTTCATGGCCTCCACGACCTCGCGGGTCTGGTACGCGGTGGCCTCGAGGGCGGCGCGGGCGATGTGGCCCTTGTTGATGTACCGCGTCAACCCCGCGATGACGCCGCGCGCGTCCGGCCGCCAATGCGGCGCCAGCAGCCCGGAGAAGGCGGGCACGATGTAGCAGCCGCCGTTGTCGTCGACGGTTTCCGCGAGCTTTTCGACGGCCGGCGCATCGGGAATCAGGCCGAGATTGTCCCGGAGCCACTGGATGAGTGAACCGGTCACGGCGATCGACCCTTCGAGCGCGTAGACGGGCAGGTCGTCGCCGATGCGGTAGGCGACCGTCGTGATCAACCCGTGGTCCGAGCGCTGGGCCACCGTGCCGGTGTTGAGCAGCAGGAAATTGCCGGTGCCGTAGGTGTTCTTCGCCTCGCCCGGCTCCAGGCACGCCTGCCCGAACGTGGCGGCCTGCTGGTCGCCGAGGATGCCGCCGATGGCCACGTTGTGCAGCGGGCCCTGCCAACGCACCACGCCGAGGTACTGCGACGAACTGACGATCGTGGGCAGCATCGACATCGGGATGCCCAGGGCCTCGCACAGCGCCTGGTCCCACTCGAGGGTCTCCAGGTTCATCAACATGGTGCGCGACGCGTTGGTGACGTCGGTGACGTGCAGGGCCTTGCCGTTTTTGCGGGTGAGGTTCCACGTCAGCCACGTGTCCACCGTGCCGAAGATCAACTCGCCGCGCTCCGCCCGCTCTCGGGCGCCGTCGACGTTGTCCAGGATCCACGCGATCTTCGGACCCGAGAAATACGTCGACACCGGCAACCCGGTCACGCGGCGGACGCGATCCTCGCCGACGTCGTCGCGAAGCCTCGCGCAAATGTCGTCCGTGCGCGTGTCCTGCCACACGATCGCGTTGTACACCGGCTCACCGGTGTCGCGATCCCACACGATCGTCGTCTCGCGCTGATTGGTGATGCCCAGTGCGGCGACGTCGGCCGCCGACCACTCCTCCTCCGCCATCACGTCGGCGATGACGCGGCGGGTGTTGCGCCACAACTCCACCGCGTCATGCTCGACCCAGCCGGGCCTGGGCATGATCTGGCGGTGCTCCATCTGGCTCGTGCCGCGGCGGCGCCCGTCACGGTCGAACAGGATGCAGCGCGTCGACGTCGTGCCCTGGTCGATCGCGGCGACGACCGCGCCGCCGCCGGGATTGCGGAAGGCGCGGGCCTGGGCGTCGAAAAGCGTGGTGAACTGGCCGGGAATTCTCACTGGTCGTCCCCGCTACCGCTCGTCGACGGGGCGGGTCTGGCCCTGGTGGCCGGGGAACGGGCGCGGCGCCAGCGGCGTGCGGCCCAGGTACCCCTCGATCCACCGGCCCACGACCTGCTTCGCCGCATCGGCGGCATCGGAGACCGTGACCGGCGCGAGCGTCGGATCGTCGACCTCCACGACCCGGTCCGGATCACCGGCTACGTGGATGACCACCTCGGCACCGTCGTCGCCCACCAGGGTCACCGCGACTTCGGCCAGCAAATCGATGTTCGTCTGCTCGGCGACCGCCCACCGGTACACGCGGTCGGCGGCCCAATCCGCCGCCGCATCCTCGAAATACTCCGGGTACACCGCGCGGCCGTGGGCGAGGGCCAACGCGGGGGCGTCGTCGACGCGGCCATCCTGGCGCAACGGCCGGAGATGGAAACGACCGGCATTGAGTTCCATGGGTTCCATGGGGGCACTCCTCTCATGCGGCGGGCATCGGCGCACATGGGCCGCACCGCGTCTCGAACCGCCCGGGACGGCGGCGTCACTTGACCTCCAGGGTAGTGGAAGCGTGACACGCGAAAACGGCGATCCCCGCCGCACCGGACGGTGCGGC
>NZ_KV787158.1:0-96556 GCF_001807025.1 Corynebacterium sp. HMSC11E11
GTGCACACTCGTCAGATGTGCAGCCCCCGGCCACCGCGTGAGCGCCGACCATGGTCGCCGTCGAAGTGACCTCCGCCACCGTTGGGTCGAGTTAATCGCGTTTTGGCATGTAGAACGGGTAACGTGGCTCGGGCAATGAGCACAACCGATGACGGTGCCGGCGACGCGAATACGCCGGAGAACAACGACGAATCGGTATCCACGGATAGCTCGCACGACAGCGCACCCCTCACCCTCGACGACGTCCTCAACGCGTCGACGGACGATGGTGCGCAGGTCAGCAGGGATATGAGCGCCACCGCGGACACTGACGATGGGCGGGCCGACACGGCCCACGAAGACAATTTGACTGCAGAGCACGCGGCGAACGAGACCGCGGACGAGACGGCCGGACGGGCCGCACACGAGGCCCCTCAGGGCCGGGAAGACGCCCCGACGGGCGATGAGATGGGTACGACAATGGGAAATAACGACAACACGGGCGCCGAAAAGACCGACGTGATCCGCGATGAGCAGGGAGCGGAACTGAACGGCGACACCGCGGAGCAGAGCGCCGCGGAAGAGAACACCGCAGAGAACGCCGTCGAGAACACGGCCGAAGAGAACGTCGCCGAGAACCCGGCCGACGAGCAGGGCGAGCAGCAGGCCTCCGAAGACCAGGCCACCGACAACGCCGCCGAGAACACGGCCGTCGAGAACACCGCCGACGACGTGGAGACGCCGAAGGGCGACAAGGCGGACGTCGCAAAGCAAAACAAGCATGACGACGACGCCGACGGCGAAGAAGGCCCCGGCTTCGACGAACTCGACCTGCCCGACGAAGTCGTCGACGCCGTCGCGAAGGTCGGCTTCGAATCCCCGTCGCCCATCCAGGCCGCGACGATCCCGACCCTGATGTCCGGCCGCGACGTCGTCGGCCTCGCGCAGACCGGCACCGGCAAGACCGCCGCCTTCGCCCTGCCGGTCCTCGCCCGCATCGACCGAACCGTCCGCGCCCCGCAGGCCCTGGTCCTCGCACCCACCCGCGAACTCGCGCTGCAGGTCGCCGACTCCTTCCAATCCTTCGCCGACCACCTCGGCGGCATCTCCGTCCTGCCGATCTACGGCGGCCAGTCCTACGGCATCCAGCTGTCCGGCCTGCGCCGCGGCGCCCAGATCATCGTCGGCACCCCCGGCCGAGTCATCGACCACCTGGAAAAGGGCTCGCTGGACATCTCCGACCTGCGCTTCCTGGTGCTCGACGAGGCCGACGAAATGCTCAACATGGGCTTCCAGGAAGACGTCGAACGCATCCTCGCCGACACCCCGGACGACAAGCAGGTCGCACTGTTCTCGGCGACCATGCCGGCCGCGATCCGCCGCCTGTCCAAGCAATACCTGGACGAGCCGCAGGAAATCACCGTCAAGTCGCAGACCCGCACCGCGGACAACATCCGCCAGCGGTTCCTCATGACCGCCCACCGCAACAAACTCGACGCGCTGACCCGCGTGCTGGAGGTCGAGGAATTCGAGGCGATGATCGTCTTCGTGCGCACCAAGCACGAAACCGAGGAACTCGCCGAAAAGCTGCGCGCCCGCGGCTTCACCGCCGCCGCCATCAACGGCGACATCGCGCAGAACCAGCGCGAACGCACCATCGACCAGCTCAAGTCCGGCCGCCTCGACATCCTCGTGGCCACCGACGTCGCCGCCCGCGGCCTCGACGTCGACCGCATCAGCCACGTCGTCAACTTCGACATCCCCCACGACACCGAGTCCTACGTCCACCGCATCGGCCGCACCGGCCGCGCCGGACGCTCCGGCGAGGCGCTGCTGTTCGTCACCCCCCGCGAGGGCCGCCTGCTGCGTGCCATCGAACGGGCCACGAAGTCGTCGCTGCACGAAATGCAGCTGCCGTCCGTCGACGAGGTCAACGACTCGCGCAAGTCGAAGTTCATGGACGCCATCACCGAAGCGCTCGCCGACGACCAGGTGCCCGTGTTCCGCGAGCTCATCCAGGCCTACGCCGACGAGCACGACACCCCGCTCGTCGACATCGCCGCCGCCCTGGCCGCGCAGTCGCAGAACGGCGACTTCCTGATGAAGGAACCGCCCCGCCGCAAGCGCGACGGCCGGGGCCGCTTCGACGAGGACCGCCGCGGCCGAGGCCAGCGCGACCGCCGCAGCGAGCACGCGGCCCGCCGCGCCGAGCGCGCCGAGTTCACCCGCGAGGGCATGACCAAGTTCCGCATCAGCGTCGGCCGCCGCCAGCACGTGCGCCCCGGCGCGATCGTCGGCGCCATCGCCAACGAGGGTGGCCTGACGTCGAAGGACTTCGGCCACATCGACATCCGCGGCGACCACACCCTGGTGGAGCTGCCGGCGAACATGCCGCAGGAGGTCTTCGACAACCTGAAGGACACCCGAATCTCGGGCCAGCTCATCCACCTCACCCCGGACGACGGCACCAACGTCGACGACGGGTCCTTCGCCTACGACGACCGCGACGACCGCGGTGGTCGAGGCGGCCGAGGTGGCCGGGGCGGATTCCGCGGCGGGCGCGGGGGAGACCGTGGCGGGCGCGGTGGTTACCGCGGTGGCCGCGGGCGTGGCGATGACGATCGGGGCGGCCGTGGTGGTCGCGGCGGTTACCGTGGTGGCCGAGACGACGATGAGCGTGGTGGCCGTGGCGGACGGGGCGGCTGGGACCGCGACGACCGTGGTGGCCGTGGTGGTCGCGGCGGATACCGCGGTGGCCGGGACGACCGTGGTGGTCGCGGCGGTTACCGTGGCGGCCGAGACGATCGCGGCGGCCGCGGCAGCTGGGACTAGGCGCAAACCACGGGGTCCAAACCACGGGGGCGGTCGTTTTACGGCCTTAAACCACGGGGTCGGCACTGACCCCGTGGTTTAGACCCCGTGGTTTGGGGGAAGAGTGTTGGACCCCGTGGTTTAGACCCCGTGGTTTGGGGATACGGGGAGGGGGAGCGGGGGAGCGGCGCGTCAGAACCGGATCGCGTCGATGGGCTTGACCCGCACTGCGATTGTCGCGGGAATCACGCCGGCCAGCGCGCCGACCAGCGACGCGATGGCCACGCCCATGAACGCCGCGGTCAGGGGGTACGGCACGGCACCGAGTTCCATCGGCAATCCGAGCACGTCCTCGACGGGCATCTGCTTGACGGTGATGATCGACAGCACCACGCCGATCACGCCGGCGACGGTGGTGGCGACGACGGACTCGAGGAACACGGAGATGAAGATTCGCGCCGCCGACGCCCCCATCGCCCGCCGGATGCCGATTTCGCGGACGCGGTGGCCGACGGTGACGATCGACACGGTGAGCAGGCCGAGCGCACCGAGGGCGATGACGATGCCGCCGACGATGCCCAGAACCTTCGTGATCATCGAGTTCATCTGCTGGGTTTGCTCGACGTCCTGGTCGGCGGTGGTGGCGGTGACGTCCCAGCCGGTGCCGAGCAGGCCGCCCATCATGCTGGTCAGGGTGCGCCGCGCCTGCTGGGTGTCGTCGACCGGGGCGGTGACCAGCAGGTTGCGGGTGCCGATGGGGCCGGCGTACCCGGCGTACCTCAGGGTGTCGTAGGAGACGACGGCCAGGGGCGAATCCCAGGATCCGAGGTTGTTCATCACGCCGACGATGGTGAATTGCGTGCCGCCGGTTTCGCGGGCGGTGAACGTCGGGTGGTCGGCGAGGTTGGGGGAGCCGAGCTGTTCCCACAGCATTTCGTTGACGACGGTGGGGTTCATCAGGCGTTCGCCGTCGCCGTCCTGCAGTGTGCGGCCGTGGACGATGGTGCGGCGGTAGATGTCGAACCAGCCGGGGTCGACGCCGTGGATTTCCGGGTCGCCGGAGCTGAAGCACGTCGGGTCGATCATGGGGTCGCACTCGGGTGCGGCGGGGATGTTCACGGCGAGCGATTGCGTCCGCACGCGCGACCAGTGGGTCGACCCGACGCGGTCGACGGTGGCCAGGGCGGCGTCGGAGAAGGGGTCGTCGATGGTGCCGTCAGGCTTGACGACGTCCGGCTCATCGCCGGAGGAGCCCGCGTCCATGGGCGAGCCGAACATCATCCCCGTGGGATCGGTTCCGAAGCCGAAGTCGGCGCCGTCGACCGCATCGGCGGACCCCTGGTTCACCGTCACCGTCACGGTGCCGGGAATGCCGGTGAACTGGGCCTCGGACGCCTCGGCGGAGGAGGTGAGGAGGTTGCTCAACGCGATGACGGTCGACATCGCCCACACGGCGGCGGCGACGCTGACCAGGGACAACATGATGCGGTTGCGGTTGATGCGCAGTTCGTGCCACGCCTCCAGCAGCGCGCCGAGGTACGGCGTCAGCGACTGGGCCAGGGAACCGGGTTCACGATTCATCGTCGCCTCCGACCGGCAGATGGGGAGTCCGCAGCAGCGAATCGTCGTGAAGCGTGCCGTCGCGCAGTTCCACGATGCGATCCGCCCGCTCGGCGACCTCCAGGTCGTGGGTGATGACGAGCAACGCCGAATCGTTTTCCCGGGCGACCTCCTCGAGCAGGTCCATCACCACTGCACCCGTGTCCAGGTCGAGGGCGCCGGTCGGCTCATCGGCGAGGATCACCTTCGGCATCCGCACCAGCGCCCGGGCGATGGCCACCCGCTGCTGCTCGCCGCCGGACAGTCGGCCCGGCATCGCGTCGAGACGATCGCCCAGGCCCACCCGGTCGAGCATCTCCGCCGCCAACTCGCGGCGGCGCCAGAACTTCGGGCCCTTGTCGTACAACAGCGGAACCTCGACGTTGTCCAGCGCCGTACGCGACGGGAAGAGGTTGAACTGCTGGAAGACGAACCCGAAGGAATCGCCGCGCAGGGCCGCCCGCGAGGCGTCGTTGAGCGTCGACACGTCGGTGCCGTCGAAGGTGTACGTGCCGCCGTCGGGCAGATCGAGCATGCCGATGATGTTCAGCAACGTCGACTTGCCGCTGCCGGACTGGCCGATGATGCTCACGTGATCGCCCGGGGCGACGGCGAAATCGATGCCCCGGAGGATGGGCAACAGCTCGCCGTTGGGCAGCTCCACCGTGCGGGTGACCCCCGCCAGCTCCATCATCGCGGCCACCGTCAGTTCCCGGCCGGGGCGTCGTCGGCCCCGGAATCGGCGCCGGCATCGGCGTCTTCCTCTTCGTCGGCGCCGCCATCGGCGTCGTCGTAGGGCATGACGTCCGGGTCGCCGTCGTCGTCGCGCGAGACGGCGGGGACGAACATCAGCACTTCCTCGTCCTCGCGGAGGCCGCCCTTGATTTCGATGTTGGTGCCGTCGTTCGGCCCGAGCTGCACCTTGCGGCGCACCGGCTTCTGCGACGGATCCTCCGCCGGCAGATAGACGATGCCTTCGTTGAAACGGCCTTCGACGGCGGACACCGGCAGGGTGTTGACCTCTCCGGTGACGGCGCCGCCGATGGTCAGCGTGGCGGGAATGCCCTCGTAGACGGTTTGATCGTCGGGGATGTCGCAGCGGATCTGGGGCCCGCCGGCGCTCGCCGCGTCCTCGGCGGCCATCCCGGCGGCACCGCCGGAGGAGGTCTGTCCGACGGTGACGATCTTCACCTCGGTGCACAGGAACGGCCCCGGCCCGTCGGTGATGCTCAGCGAACCCGAGCGCAGCGCGTCGCCCATGGAGTACAGCTGGCCGGGCTTCGGCTGCGCCATCGCGTGGAACGAGTTCGGCGAGATCGTCCCGATCTCCTGGCCGACTTCGACGACTTGGCCGATGACCACGTCCATGCTCACGGTGCCGCCCGCCCGCGCCGGGATGTCCCGGTAGCTGACCTCGGGGGCGACGGCGGCGGCGTCTTCGTCATCGGTCGCCGCCGCAGCACCGGACGGCATCGTCGTCGACTTCACCTGGATCAGGCTGCGGCCCTGGTCGACCACCTGCCCCGACGACACGTACACCGCGGTGATCTCGCCGGACGCGGTCGCCCGGATCGGGGTGGGCGCGTCGCGCAGGATGGTCGCCGCCAGCTTCGCCTCATTGTTGATGGTGTTCTTCTCCAGCATCACCGTCGGCTGGGAGAAGTCGCCGTCGCCGACGAGCTGCGGCTCATCGCCGCCGGGGAAGAAGGCGATTTTCACCAGCGACAGCGTCGCCAGCGTCAGCAGCGCGTATTTGAAGGCCCGCAGGAGGCCCGCGCCTCGCTTCTTGTTCTTCATCGTGGGTGGTGTGTCCGTTCGGGAGGTGGGGGACGCGTCCGGGTGGTTCATCGGTGGTGGAACTGCACGGTCGCCACCCTGGGAATGCAGGCCCGGGTGGTGTGCAACAACAGGGAGATTAACACCGGGGATCGGCATTGCCCACGTTTATTTTGGTGATGAGTTTCACTTATTCCCGTTGTTGCGACGCCCGGCCTCCCGTCCGGCCTCCCGCCCGGCCTCCCGCGTCGCCGGATGCCCCGCCGGCCGGTGCCCACCTCACCGCGATTCTTCATCGGGACCGGGGCTTTTCCATGCTTGACGACGAACCGGCCCCCACCCGAAACAGGTGGGGGCCGGGGACGTCGTCAAGCAAAGAAGGCGACTACACGACCGTGAACTCGCCGTCGACGTACCGGTAGGTCACGTCGTCGAGCACGCCATCGCGGTCCTTCCAGCGAACCGTGATCGAGTCGGCGTCGGTCGCCGTGACGGACTCGACCCGGCCGGCGTCGGGGCCGAAGCTCGGGTCGGCCTCGAAGCCTTCGGGAACGGCCGCCGTGCCCAGGTACGCGCCGTCGTCCGGGCCGTAGAGCAGGACCGCCTGCGGCGAGGAACCCGTCGCGCCGGCCACCGTGATCACCTGCGCGGCCACCGCCCGGTCATCGGCACGGGCGATGGGGAAGTAGCCGTCGGCGACCCAGTCCTGGTCCGCCGAGACGCGGCCCTCCCGCTGGGCGGCGTCGATCGCGGCGTCCAGACGGGCCTGATCGGCCTGGTCGTCGGTGGGGCCGGTCTCGATCTGGGTCTGCGCCGGGGCCGGTGCCGGATCGGCCGGTTCCGCGCCGGCCGTCGGGGCGATGGCGCCGGCGGTCAGGGCCAGCGCCGCCGCAGCCGAAGCGGTGAGCGCCCGGACGCGGTGGCGACCGGTGGTGGTGTGACGGGTGTTGGTGCAGAGGTCGGGGTTGCTCATCGTGTTGACCAAGATGTCCTCTCCGATCCGCCGAAGAATATTGCGTCGGGGACAAGGCGGCGGACCTCGTCGACCGGGCGCCGGGGCACCGGTTGCCCGGGGTTTCCGGGCGCCCGATCAACGTGCGGGGCCCACGATCGTCGTGGAGACCGACGCAGGCAAGGCGATGTCGCGACGGTTGTCGCATCATCGCCGGAGCGTTATGGGTATGTGATGTGCTGCGCCGTGGGGCGTCGCGCCGCCGTCGGGGGACCGGGGAACCGGTTAGACGCGCAACGCCGCGCGCAGTCCCTCCTCGACGCCTTCGGACACGTGGCCGAAGCGGTGCAGTGACCACGAAATCGACTGCTCCCGCAGGTAGTGCAGCATCTCGTGGCGGCCGCTGCGCACCACCGGCGCCGGATCGAGCCACGACCCGTTGTCGGCCGCGGCCCGCAGCGCACCCTCGGGCACGGCGCCCAGACACCGCACCCGCGACGACGCCTCCGCCGCCACCCGCGAGGTGAAGTCCGCGTCATCTTCGACGACGACCTCGATCAACCCGTGTGCGGCCAACACCCGCAACGTGGCGGCGAACGGCGAATCGGGGCGACTCGGCGACGTTCCCGGCCGGGCACCGGCTTCGGCGTCGCCCATCACCGACGGTGCGACGGTGACCACCGGCACGGCCGCCCGGCGGGTGCCCGGGGCATCGACGCCCGCGCCGACCGCCTCCCGCGCGGCGGCCGCAGCCAACGCCGTCCGCGCCAACTGCACCGGGTTCGCACCCGGACCCACGCGCACGGTCGGCTGCGGGAGGGGACGGTAACGGAAGACGTTGGCCTCGCCGATCAACCCCGATTCGTCGCGGGCGACGCCGAACTCGGTGCCCCGCCAGTACGCATCCGATGCCGCGGCGTCCCGGAGATACTCGATCGCGCCGTCGATGAGGGCGGCGGTTTCCTCCCGGGTGTCGGCGGACCCGGCGGCACCCTCGCGCAGGGCATTGGCCAGGTCACGCAACACGGCGTTGACCCTGCGGCCGGGGCTGGCCTTCGGAATGGCCGACGACGCGACGTCGTGAAGCGTTCCCAGCTGCGCCACGTAGTTGGGGCCGCCCGCCTTCGTACCCGGACCGACCGACGACCCCTTCCACCCGCCGAAGGGCTGGCGGCGGACGATCGCGCCGGTGATGTGACGGTTGACGTAGGCGTTGCCCACCTCCACCTTCGACAGCCACGTGGCCACCTCGGAGGAATCGAGGGAGTGGATTCCGCCGGTCAAACCGAAATCGACGGCGTTCTGCCACTCGATGGCGGTGTCCAGATCCGGTGCGCGCATGATGCCGAGCACCGGGCCGAAACACTCCGTCATGTGGAACCACGAACCGGGGCGGACGTTGTCGCGGATGCCCGGCGACCAGATCGTGCCATCGTCATCGAGCGGGCGCGGGCGCACCAGCCACGATTCGCCGGGCTCCAGGGAGGTCAGGCCGCGGCGCAGTTTCTCGCCGGGCGGTTCCACCAGCGGGCCCATGTCCGTGGACAGGTCCCGGCCGTGGCCGACCTCGAGGGTGCGGGTGGCGTCGAGGATCTGCTCCAGCAGCCGCTCGGACTCGCCCGCGGCACCGACGAGGATCGCCAGAGAACCGGCAGAACACTTCTGGCCGGCGTGGCCGAACGCCGACGCCACGATGTCCGCCGCCGCCAGATCCGGGTCGGCGGCCGGGGTGACGATGATCGCGTTCTTACCGCTCGTCTCCGCCAGCACCGGCCGCTCGGGCCGCCACGTCCGGAACAGCGCCGCAGTCTCCGACGCGCCGGTGAGCACGACGGCGTCGACGTCGTCATGCGTGATCAGGTGCTTGCCCGCCGCGGCCTCGTCGGTGTTGGCCAGCTGAATCAAGTCGGGGTCGGCGCCGGCGTCGCGCAGCCCCTCGCGCAGCGCGGCGACGGCGATCTCCGCCACCCGCACCACCTGCGGCGCCGGTGACACGATCACCGCCGACCCCGCCGCCAGCGCCGCCACGATGCCGCCGACGGGAATGGCCACCGGGAAATTCCACGGCGGCGCGACGACCGTCACCCGATTGGGCGTCAGCGCCACGCCCGGTTCATCGGCCAGCGCCCTCGCCGACGCCGCGTAGTACCGGATGAAATCGATCGCCTCGCTGACCTCCGGGTCGGCCTCGGCCACCGTCTTGCCCGGCCCATGCACCGCCGCGGCGATGAGGCCGCCGCGTCGTGAAGCGAAACGCCGCGCGACGGTCTCCAGAACCGCCGCACGCCCGTGCTCGCCGAGGTCGGACCACCCCGCCTGGACGCTCGTGGCGCGATGGACCACGGCATCGACGTCGGCGACGTCGGTGATCAGCGGCGCCCGCGACGGACCCGGATCATGCGCCGGATCGACCAGCGCCTTCGCCCACTCGCGATTGGCGGGCAACGCGGGATCGGTGTCGGGCTCGTTGGCGAAATCCGCCGGCGACGCCGCCGTCCGGGCCGTCTCCGCGCGGGGAGTGGTCACCGTGCCCGGGGCCGCGTCGCGCGTGGTCGGCGGGCCCTCGACGCGGCGGTCCTGGGTGCGGCGCGGCTCGGCGAGGGTGGAGTCGCGCTCGGCGACGGCCTGCCGGAACCGCGCCTCCTGTCCCGACATCGGCGACTGGGGCGACGACGGCGCCGGACCATCGCCGCCGGCCCGCTCGGACTCGTCGACCGAGGTCATCGCGTGCAGGAAATTCTCCTCGGCGGCGTTTTCCTCCAGCCGGCGCACCAGGTAGCTCACCGCCACGTCGAAGCTGTCGGCGTCGACGACCGGGGTGTACAGGATCAGGCGGCCGACGTCGTCCTGGATCACCTTCTGCTGCGCCGGGGCCATGCCCTGCAGCATCTCGGCGTCGATCTGCTTCTCGACGCCGCGCGCCCGGGCCAGTTCCACCGCCGCCGCCATGGAAAAAAGGTTGTGGCTGGCGACGCCGACCCGCAGGCTGTCGGCGACATCGGGACGCAGCGCGCGATCGAGCAGTCGCAGGTAGTTGGCGTCCGTTTCCGCCTTCGTGGCGTACGGCGCGCGAACCCACCCGTGCGAGTCGGCGGTGACGGTCTCCATCGACAGGTTCGCGCCCTTGACCAGGCGAACCTTCACCGGGGCGCCGCCGCGGGCCGTGCGGGCGCGGGCGAAGTCGATGAGCCGATCCAGCGCCGCCACCGAATCCGGCAGATACGCCTGCAGCACGATGCCCGCCTCCAGGCCCAGGAACTCGTCCTCCGAAAGGATGCGCTCGAAGACCTCCAGCGTCAGATCGAGGTCGTGGTACTCCTCCATGTCCAGGTTGATGAACGGGGCAGCCGGCCGCGACGCCCGCCCCGGGGCGTCGACGGCGATGCGGTACAGCGGACGGAGCGTGCCGACGAGCCGGTCGACGCTGCCGTCGAAATCCCACGGATTGAGCTGCGAGACGACGCTCGACGCCTTCACCGACACGTAGTCGACCATCGGGTCGCGCAGCAGCGCCATCGTGTCCCGCAGGCGGCGTTCGGCCTCCTTCGCGCCGAGGACGGCCTCGCCGAGCAGGTTCAGATTCAGGCGACGGCCGCGGGCGCGGGCATCGGCGAGCAGCTCGTGCAGCGCCTCGCCGTCGGAGTCGAGGATCAGGTGCCCGACCAATTGCCGCATGCGGCGGCGGGCGATCGGCATGACCAGCCACGGGGCCTTCGGGGCGAGCAAGCCGCCGAGCTTCATCGCCGCGCGGTCGAGCGGGGACAAAAACGACGGGGTCTTCGTGCCGCGGGTCAGGCGCACGAGCTGGCGGGCGGCGGTGGCGTTGTCCTCCGGGCGGGCGACCTGGTCGACGAACGCCATCGTGTAGTCCACGCCCGCCGGATCGTGGACGAGCTTGGCCAGCTGCTCCGCCGCATGATCCGAGGCATCCTGGACCGGGCCATCGGCCTCGCCGTCGCCACCTGCGGCCGGGGAGGAGTCGCCCGCGGCGCGGGAGCGTCCGGTGACCTTCTCCGCTTCTGCGAGCCACCCCATCGCCCGCTCCACCGCGGCATCCACCAAATCCTCGAGGGGAGTCAGGGCCATGTCCGCCGCCCCGTGGCTGGACTGAGTCTCCTGAGCCTCCTGGGCCCCTTGAGTCCCGCGCCCGGCCGGGGTGCCCGGGCCGTCGTCGCGACCGTCGTCGTCGATCTGATGGCGGGCGTGCGTGGGGGCCATGGTTCCTCCTCGGGCGGGATCGGGCGGTCCCCGCGCCGGGCGGGTGCCCGTGCGGTGCGCGGGGAGGGGCGGCGGTGAATGCCGCTTCCTGTCCGCGACCCTACGTATTATTCCCACTGGGAAACAACCTGCGCCGACGCGGGGCGCACGGTCCCGGCAACGCGAAAACCGGCCGACGGAAATCCGTCGACCGGTCGTGCGCGGAGTGCGCGTGGTGCGCGAGGTGCGTGCGGACCTAGATGAAGAACATCAGCACGGCGGTGATCAGCCACAGGGCGCTGAAGATGCCGGAGAACATGGCCAGCTGGCCCTTGGCCTTGTCCCAGTCCAGCGCGGCGGCCTTCTCGGCGCGCTCGCGGAAGTCCGGGTCATCGGGCAGCTCGTCATCGCCGGCGACGCCGAGGCCGGCCAGCATGACCGACTGCTTCGGGGTGATGACGAAGTACAGCAGCGCCCACGCGATGATCGTGAGGGTGATCGAGGCGTGCAGGGCGCCCTGCTTGATGTAGTTCTCGATGTCGGTGAACATGACGCCGAAGCCCAGCAGCGGCACGGCCAGCGAGAACAGGCCGTAGGTGCGGGTGACGGCGTGCATGGTGCGGGCGGCGCCGACGGTGCCGGCTTCACCGCCGCGGGCGGCGAGGGCGAGGCGGGGGAACATCGAGATGGCGACGGTGACCGGGCCGATCAGCAGGATCGCCGCGACGACGTGGGCGATGAGGACGACGTTGTTCACGTAGTGCCTTTCAGGTGGCGGATGTGGGCTGGTTCATGGGGAAACCGCCGGGTCGGGCGGGTTTCCCATCGGGGCGCCATGTTAGCCGACGGGGTCGGACGGCTCAGCGGACGGTGATGCCGCAGGCGTCGGCCATAGCCTCCCAGTCGGCGATCGACACCGCCAGCCGCCAAGCGACGGCGACGCGGAGGTAGCGGGCCGAATAGTCGCAGCGCAGGTCGCGGTTGGGCGGCAGCCACTCCGCCGGCGTGAGGTCCGACTTCGCCCGGTTGACGCCGGAGGCGACGGGCACGAGGTTGCGCTCCGCGTCGTTGGCGAAGGCGCGGCGGGTGCGGGCGTCCCACCGGTGCGCCCCGAAATCCCACGCGGCGGCGAGGGGATAGACGTGATCGATGTCCGCGCCCTCTGCCGTGAGGTCGTCGCCGGTGTAGGGGTCGGCGATGATCGTGGCGCGGTTGCCGTCGCCGGTGCCGAACCACTCCGCGAGAACCGCGTCGCGGGTGTCGCCGGTGCCGGTGCCTGTGCCAGTGCCTGCGTCCGGGCCTGCGCCGGCCGGCGCCCAACCGCCGAAAAGCGACCGGTCGTAGCCGAGGACCGTCACCCGCTCGGGGACGACGCGGACGGTGGCGAGCAGTTCGGCCACTTCGGTACGCCGCCCGTCCCGACCACCCGCGCCATCGTCCGCGACGCCGCAGGCCACGGTGCACCCCAGGGGCAGGGCGATGAAAACCGCGACGAGGCGTCGTAAAGCAAAGAAGGGGAGGGGGCTGCCGCACGCCGTCGGGGCGCGGGAAACGACACGGTTGCGAAGGGGCGCGAAAACGCGAAAAAGGCGGGTCACGTCTCATTCGACGCGACCCGCCCTCAAACGGTTCCGTTCAATTTCCCTCCCCACCCGGATGGGGTGGGACGGGGCGGCAACCGGCGGAAACCGGGTTTAGACCGTGGTGCCGGCCGGGGCGGCGGGCTTGGCGGCCTCGGCGGCGGCACGGTCGAACTCCTCGACGATGTGCGGAGCCGGAGCCTTCGTCAGCAGGGACACCGCGACCATCGCGATGGCGGAGGCCAACACGCCCGGCACGATCTCGTACAGGGTGTCCGTCAGCGGGCTCATGCCCCACGCGAACGACGTGATGGCACCGACGATGATGCCCGCCGCGGCACCCGGCACGTTCAGGCGACGCCAGTACAGCGACGCCACGATGACCGGGCCGAACGCCGAACCGAAACCGGCCCACGCGAAACCGACCAGCGACAGGATCGACGAATTCGGGTTCGCCGCGATGATGCCGGCGACGACCGCGACGCCGGCCACCGCGATGCGCGACGCCATCATCGACGTCGAGGACCGCAGATTCTTGTTCACGACGCCGCGGTACAGGTCCTCGATCAACGCCGAGGACGACACCAGCAGCTGCGACGAAATGGTCGACATGATCGCCGCCAGCACCGCGGTGAGGATCAAACCGGCGATCAGCGGGTGGAAGATGACGCGGGTCAGGTCCAGGAAGATCGTCTCGTACGACTCCGTGTCCGTGATCGACGCGTCGGGGTTGCGCGCGAAGAACACGGTGGAGACGATCGCGACCAGCGTCGTGCCGAGCATGCACAGCACCTGCCAGGTCACGCCGTAGCGACGACCGGCGACGGCGTCGGCCGGGGAACGCAGCGCCATGAAACGCACGATGATGTGCGGCTGGCCGAAGTAGCCCAGACCCCAGGCGAACAGGCCGATCGCGGTGATCAGCGGCACGCCGGTGAACGGGTTGAAGAAGTCCTCGACCGGGGTGCCGTCGCTGCCCGGGTAGGGGTTCTCGGCGGCGAAGGAGAACAGGTCCGAGACCGGCTCGCCCTCGCCGGTGAGCACGAACATGGCGACGATGGGCACGGCGATCAGCGACAGGAACATGATGACGCCCTGCACGGCGTCGGTGTACGACACCGCCAGGAAACCGCCGAACAGGGTGTAGAGCACGGTCACGCCGGAGACCAGCAGCAGGCCGACCATGTAGTCGCCGCCGAAGGTGGACTCCCAGTAGCGGCCGCCGGCGACCATGCCGGAGGACACGTAGAAGGTGAAGAAGATCAGGATGATGATGCCGGAGGCGACGCGCAAGATGCTCGTCGAGTCCTCGAGGCGGTTTTCCAGGAACGACGGGATGGTGATCGAGTTCTTGGCCACCTTGGAGTAGCTGCGCAGGCGCGGGGCGGTGAGCTTCCAGTTGGCCCACGCGCCGACGCACAGGCCGATGGCGATCCACGTCTGGTTGAGGCCGGACAGGTAGATCGCGCCGGGCAGGCCCATCAGCAGCCAGCCGGACATGTCGGACGCGCCGGCGGACAGTGCCGCGACGAACGGGTGCAGGCCGCGGCCGGCGAGCATGTAGTCGTCGTATTCCGTGGTCTTACGGTAGGCCGTGAAGCCGATGTAGAGCATCAGGGCCAGGTAGATGACGATGGCTATGAGATACCAAGTCGTCGTTTCCAAGTGGGTCCACTCCTTCAGGTGTGGGAAATCATGTCTACGTGCGTAAAAGTGACTAAACGACGTTTTCACGTTCCCGCCGGGGCGCGCAAAACGGTGACCTGGGTTTTTCCGGTCGGGCGCGCTTTTTTGAACCTTAATGTGACCTGTGAGCGGCGGGGATAACGAATTCGTAACAATGTGGGTTCGGCGATTCTGATCGCCCTGTTGCGCGGGGTGGTTCCGGGGCCTGTCGGGGTGGAGGCGCGGGTGCCCGAGCGGGTTCGGAGTCGGTGTTCGAACGCGCGGCTGGGGCGATCCGGGGCGGGTGGCATGATCGGGGCATGTCTTCGACCACCCATCTGCTCCACGGTTTGTGGCTGCCCGGTTCCGGGTTGAATCTGTGGCTGGAGCGGGTCGAGGGGCATCGGGTGTTGGGGGCGCTTGACGACGCCTCCCGGGAGGCGCTGCCGGCTGCGGCGCTGGCCGCGCTGTCGTCGGTGCCCAGGGGGCGACCCGAGGTGGAGCTGCGCACGCCCAAGGGCAGGACCGTGCGGCACGTGTTGCCGACGTGGGCGTTCGTGCCGGAGCGTGCGGTGACGGTGCTGGAGTCGTTGCGCGGCGACGTCGACGATGTCGCCATCGCCGCGGATCTGCGTTTCCTCGTTCGGGTGCAGGAGTCGTTGGAGCGGTGGGCGCGCGCCGGGCGTGCGTTGGTGGCGGTGACGTGGGAGGACGGCCAGTGGTGGCCGCAGTGGAGGTTGCCGGACGGGTTGAAGGAGACGTCGTGGCGGGCGCAGGTGGCCCAGCGCACTCCGCCGGTGCTCATGGTCAACGGTGGCGGCGGGATGCTCGACGATCTGGTCGGCCGGTTGTTCCACTGGACGGTCAATGCCCTGTTGTCCGATCTGCCGGAGCCGCCGAAGGGGCGGCAGGCGTTCGTGCGGGCGCTGTTGGATTCGGAGCCGTTGCGGCGGGCCACGCCGGACGTGGCCACGGATCTGGCGCAGTGGCGGGCGTCGGCGACGGGCGAGGACGTCCGGCTGCTGCTGGTGCTCGAGGAGCCGGAGGATTTCGACGATCCGGATCATGGCCGCGTCATCGACATCGTCAAGCGCCGGGGGCGAAGCGGCGCCGAGGGGGAGGGGGCCGACGGTGCCGCCGAGCCCCTGTGGTGGCCGTTGCGCATGCATTACCGCATCGGCGTCGATGCCCCCGAGCGGCTTGACCCGGCGATGTGCCGGGGCTCGGTGCTCACCCAGCTGCGTCCGCAGTTGGAGGTGGCCCAGCACGCCTTTCCGGTGTTCCGCGACGCGATGTCGGACGGCGATGGCCTGGACCTGTTGCTGAGTCCGGAGCAGGTCGTGGAGTTGGTGGCCCGGGGCGTCGATGCGCTGCGCGACGTCGGCATCGCGGTGATGCTGCCGCGCTCGTGGGTCGCCGCCGAGCCGACGCTGCGCCTGGAGGTCGATCCGCGGGAGATGCAGCCGGTCGGGTCGGTGCGCGGGGCGACGGAGTCGCGCGTCGGTTTCGACCAGATCGTGGATTACACGTGGCGGCTGACCCTCGGCGACGAGGTGTTGTCCGACGATGACATCCGTCGCCTGTCCGAATCGGGTTCGGGGTTGGTCAAGCTGCGCGACACCTGGGTCGCCGCCGATCCCGTTGCGACGCGCAAGGCGCTGAAGTTCCTCGAGGAGCAGACGAAGGCCGGCGAGGCCACGGGGAAGGGCTCGGCGGCGCTGAAGGAGCTCCACTTCTCCGAAGGGGCCGTGTCGCAGGCGCCGGTGCCGGTCGACGTCGACGCCCGCGGGTGGGCGCGGTCGCTGTACGGGGCGGGCGGCGAGGACCACGTCGCCGATGCGGCCGGGAAAGCCGGGGACGACGGGGAGGGCGAGAGCATCGCCGACGGCGCGTTCCAACGTCCGCGGGTGCCCACCCCGAGGGGTTTCGTCGGACAGCTGCGCGAATACCAGCGGCGCGGCCTGGATTGGCTGGCGTGGATGTCGGATGTCGGATTCGGCGTGATCCTCGCCGACGACATGGGTCTGGGCAAGACGGTGCAGATCCTCGCGTTGCTGCTGCATGAGAAGGAAACCCGCCTCTCCGCGGAGTCCGGCTGTCTGCGGGATGGGGAAGACGTCGTCAAGCACTGGCCGACGCTGCTGGTGGCGCCCCTGTCCGTGGTGTCGAACTGGGCGAACGAGGCTCGGAAGTTCGCGCCGGGCTTGAAGGTGGAGGTGCTGCACGGCGGCAATCGGCCGCGCGGGGAGGAGCTCAAGCGCGTCGCGGAGAATGCGGATCTGGTGGTGACCACCTACGGCATCGTCGCCCGCGACCCCGGCGAATGGGCGGCGGTGGAGTGGGATCACGTCATCCTCGACGAGGCGCAGGCCGTGAAGAACCCCAACACCGCGGCGGCCAAGGCGGTTCGGCTGCTGCCCGCGCGGCAGCGGATCGCGTTGACGGGCACGCCGGTGGAGAACAACCTCGGCGAGCTGCGGGCGATCATGGATTTCTGCAACCGCAACATCCTCGGTTCGGCGCGGTCGTTCCGGTCGCGGTTCGCCGCCCCCATCGAACGTGACGGCGACGTCGAGGTGGCCGCCGAGCTGCGGGCGATCACGGCTCCGTTCATTCTGCGGCGCATGAAGACCGACTCCGGCATCCTCGACGACCTGCCGGAGAAGGACGAGTCCGTCATTCTCGTGCCGCTGACCGCCGAGCAGGCCCTGCTGTACAAGGGGTGGGTCGAGGATCTCGAGCGCGAGGTCGAGGCGGCGAAGGGGATGAAGCGGCGGGCGCTGGTGTTGCAGGGCATCACCAAGCTCAAGCAGATCTGCAACCATCCGGCGCATTTCCAGTCCGACGGGTCGCCGCTGCTCAACCGCGGCCGGCACCGGTCGGGCAAGGTCGCGGAGCTGGAGCGCATCGTCGACCAGGCGGTGCTTGCCGACGAGCGCGTCCTGGTGTTCACCCAGTACACGGCGTTCGGCCGGATGCTGCAGCCGTGGCTGTCCGAGCGGCTGGGCCGCGAGATTCCGTTCCTGCATGGCGGGGTGTCGCGGGCGGAGCGGGCGCGGATGGTCGACGAGTTCAACCACGAGGATGGAGCGCCGGTGATGGTGCTGAGCCTGAAGGCCGGTGGCACGGGCCTGAACCTCACGGCCGCCAACCATGTGGTGCACGTCGACCGTTGGTGGAATCCGGCGGTGGAGGACCAGGCGACCGACCGCGCCTACCGCATCGGCCAGCGGCGGGATGTGCGCGTGCACAAGCTGGTGGCCAAGGGCACGATCGAGGAACGCATCGACCAGGTCATCGCGGGCAAGGTCGATTTGGCGCGGGCGGTCATGCCGACGGGCGAGGTGTGGCTGACCGAGCTCGGGCTCGATGAGCTGCATCGCCTGTGGAGGCTCGACGACGCCCGATCGCGCGAGGCCGAGCGGGCGGCCCGGGCCGGGCACGTGAAGGAGGAGGATCGGGATGGCCGGCGGTGATGTGACGTGGGGCGACAACGTCATCTACGCGAACTTCGGTGACGGTAGCGCCCGTGGCAGGGGACGGCGCGCCGCCCGGGGGACGTCGTCGCGGAAGGGGGCGACGGGTCGTCGTGCGGTTCGGGACGCCTCCCGGGCGCCGCGCACCCCGGTGGCCCGGCGCCTCTGGGAGTCCGTGGCCGACGCCACCGACGACGGGCGGCTGGAGCGCGGCCTGGCGTACCACCGCGACGGCAACGTGCTCGGCTTCCGGATGGTCGACGGGCAGGTCGTCGGAGAGGTGAAGGGCAGCCAGCCGGCGCCGTTTACCGTGGTGGTCAAACTGCCGTACCGCGACGCCGACGCGGCCGACGCGGTGTTGCGGTGGCTCGCGGACACCGATGGGGCCGCGGACGCCTTCGCCCGCGGGGAGTTGCCGGACAAGCGGCTCGATGAATTGCTCGTGGCCGACGACGAAGAGCCGGCGCCGCGATGTTCGTGCCCCGACCCGCATCCGGCGTGCAAGCACGTCGTCGCGGTGATGGCCGCCGCGGCGCAGGCCCTCGACGCCGAGCCGCTGAACGCGTTGGAGCTGCGCGGCGTCGGCGGGCACGAGGCCAAGCACCGGCTGGCGGCGATGGCCGCCGACGCTGCGGCGAAGAAGTCGGCGCGGCGCACCGGCCGCGATGCCGACGGCGGGCCCGCCCGCCCCGTGCGCCGACCGACCGGGCCGGGGGCCCACGATGCGGTGCTCGAACTGGTGGAACGGGACTTCTGGGGCAATGACCTGCCCGCGATCGAGGTGCCTGCGCCCGAACCGATGGTCGTGCTCCGCGACACCGACCCGACGCTGCTGCATGCGGCGCTGCGGTCGACCACGGTGCTGTCGGTGGAGACCCTGCGCGCGGTGTCGGATCTGGAGGATTGCTGGGATCATCTGCTGTCGCCGCCGTCGTTCGATGATGCCGACGCCGATGGTGGGGCCGGCGGTCCCCGTGGCGGCGATGACGATGGTGTCGTCGCAGCGTCGTTCGACGACGAGGAATGACCTGAAATGGTCGGGGAAGGGGACGGAACTTCCCGAAGTGACGCTCGGGTGAACCGATGTTCGAATGGGGATGGGCGTCGGCGGGCGGTGATCCGGGGCCTCTGATAAGACTCTGAACATGGATGAGCAGCGGGATTGGCGGTCGGAGGGCGGACACGGCGACGTGCCGGAGGGGGCGGTGCGCTTCCTGCACACGTCGGACTGGCAACTGGGCATGACCCGGTGGTTCCTCAAGGAAGGCGACGGGGAGGCGCAGGCCAGGTACTCGGCCGACCGTCTCGAGGCCGTGCGGCGCATCGGGCGGCTCGCGCAAGAGCGGGGCGCCGAGTTCATCGTCGTCGCCGGCGACGTCTTCGAGTCGAACACGCTGCCCGAACGCGACTTCCAGCGCTCGCTCGACGCCATCCGCGAACTTCCCGTGCCCGTGTACCTGCTGCCCGGAAACCACGACGCGCTCGATGCGACGTCGGTCTACCACCGGCGGGTGTTCGACGAAGTCGCCCAGAAGGGCGTGCACGTCCTGCGCGATTCGGAACCCGTGGAGGTCCGCCCCGGCGTGGAGATCGTCGGCGCGCCCCTGACCAGCCGGGTTCCCGACGTCGACCTCCTCGCGGAGGCTCTGGAGGACCTCGAGCCCACCGGCGGCGTGCGCGTCGCCGTCGCCCACGGCCAGGTCGCCGGGTTCGGTGCGGAGGTCGGGGAAACCCTGTCGCTGGAGGCGATTGCGGCGGCCGTCGACAAGCGCGCCGTGCATTACGTCGCGGTGGGCGACTCGCACTCGGCGCAGCAGCTCGACGACGACGGGCGCGTGTGGTTCTCCGGATCGCCGGAAACCACCGACTACGACGACAAGGAGAAGAACTCCGGCACCATGCTCGTCGTCGACGCGTGGCCCGACCGGGCGCCGCTGGTGGAGGCCGTGCACATCGGCCAGTGGCATTTCCGGGCCATGGACCGAGACATCGCCGACGTCGAGGATGCGCGGGCCTGGCTCGACGAGCTGCGGATGCTCAACGACAAGTCGCGCACCTGCGTGAAGTACTCGCTGCGCGGCACCCTCAACCTCGTCGCCGACGCCGAGCTGAAGCGGGGACTGCGCGAGATCGAGCCGTCGTTCGCCGCCCTGTACCGGCGGGCCAGCGGCTCCGAAATCACCGTGGTACCGGAGGACGGCGACATCGGCGCGCTGGGAGTCAACGGCTTCCCGCTCGACGCCGCCGAACGGCTGAAGACAAGGACGGCGGACCCGGCGGTGGCCGAGGAAGACCGTCGGACCGCCGCCGACGCGCTGGCGCTGCTCGCGCGCCTGGCCGGAACCGGGAAGTAGGGGAGGACGCCATGAAACTGCACTCGATCGAGCTGAAGAACGTCCGCGGCATCGAGCACCTGGTCGTCGACGAGTTGCCGGACCGGGGCGTGGTGGTCATCGCCGGCGACAACGAGATGGGCAAGTCGACCATCGCCGAAGCCATCCACGTCGCCCTGTCGTGGCCGGCGAAGGCCGAGCGCAAGGAAACCAAGGCGCTGCGGCCCAACAACCGCGACGCGTTCCCCGACATCAGGTTGGACATGACGCTCGGCGACACGCGCTTCGTGCTGCGCAAGGTCTTCGCCGGCCAGCGCGCGGCCACGGCCACCGAAATCACGGTGCTCGAGCCGGAGCGCAAGGAGCTGACGGGCGAGGCCGCCCAACAGTGGCTCGACGAACTCACCCGCGGCGAGGGCACGCGCGAACTGTGGGACGTCTTCGTCGCCCGCCAGGGCACCGAGCAGAAGGCGCTGCAAATGGGCTCGTACGCGAAGGTGACGGCGGCCCTGCAGGAGGCGTCGGGCGGCACGGCGGAGACCGAGGGGCAGAAGTCCATCCTCGAGGCCGCGTTGGCCGAACGGGCGCTGTATTACACGGCCCAGGGCCGTGAGAAAGCGCCGCTGAAGGAGGCCCGCGAGGCCGTCGAGGCCGCCGAAACCCGGTGGGCCGCGGCGTCGGAGCGGGTGGCGCAGGTCCGTGACCTCGTGGAGGAGGCGAAGAAGAACGACCGTCGCCGCGCCGAAGTGGAATCCGCGCTGCCCGAGGCGGAGGCCGAGGTGGCCACGTGGCGCGAGACCGTCGCCGAGCTCGCCGAGTTCCGCCACGCCAAGTCGAAGGCCGACGACGCGGTGACGCTGGCGAGCGTCGAGTTGAAGAACGGCCGACAGGCCCGCGAGAGTCGCGACGAGCTCATCGCCCAGGAAAAGCAGGCGCAGGCCGCGTTGGAGCGGGTGGCCGAGGAATTGGTGCCGCTGCGGGAGGCCGCCGAGGCGGAGGTGCGGGAGGTCGACGAGGTCGAGGCGAAGGTCGTGGAGACCCGCGCCGCCCGCGACCGCGCGCGCCGTCTGTTGCAGCTTGCCGACGACGACCTGACCCAGTGCGCGAACGTGCGAAAGCTCGCCGAACTCGACGACGTGCTGGAGCGGGTCCGCGACCTCGAGGAGGAGGTGCGGGACAAGCGCCGCAAACTCGCCGAGCACCGCATCACCGCCGACGACGCGAAGCGGGCCGGCGACGCGGAAAACGAGTGGCGTACTGCGACGACGGTGCTCGAGGCGTCGTCGTCGGAGTTGACCGTCAGCGCCGCAACCGAGCAGACGGTGACCATCAACGGCGATGACGTCGAGGTCGGGGCGGAACCGGACACCCGCGCCGTGACCGCGCCGACGAGCGTGCGCGTCGGAGACGTGACCGTCACCGTGACGCCGGGCGACGGGGCCGGCGAGTACTCCGGCCGGGCGGCGCTGGCGAAGGAAAAGCTCGACGAGATTCTCTCCGAGCTGGGCGTGAGCTCCGTGCGGCGGGCGGAGGAGAAGGCCAAGGCGCGCGCGGTGGTCGAGTCGGAGTTGGAGATCGCCCGCACCCGCCTCGACGCCGAGCTGAGCAACCGTGACCTGGCCGACATCCGCGAGACCCGCGACGGGCTCGACGCCGACGTGGAGGCGTACCCGGCCGTTCGCGCCGAGATGATCGCCGGCTGGTCGGACAACGGCGGCGGGGGCGGGGACCTCGACGTCGAGATGCCCGCCGACGAGGACGAGGCGCAGGCGATCCTCGACGCCGCGAAGGAAAACGAGCGCACTACATCCGGCGAGTACGAGGCCGCGATGCAGGCGGCGCAGACGATGAGCGCGCGCCCCGCCCGCCACGAACTCCACGCCAAGCAGGCCGACGAACACGCCCGAATCGAGGATGTGCGTCGCGCCGTCGATGCGCTCACCGAGGCCCGCGCCCGCGAAACCGACGACGCCCTGGCCGAACGGTTGGCGGGCCTGGAGTCCGCGTTCGACGACGCCCGCGTAGCCGCAGAAGGCGCCGCCCGGGTTCTGGTCGAGCGGGGCGCCGAAGACGCCGATGAGTCGTTGGCCGGCGCCGACGCGCACCTGCAGGGGCTGCGTGACGAGCAGATCCGCCTGCGCATCCGCCGCGGGGCGTTGACCGGCGAGCTGAAGTCGGTGACGGGCGTCAACGAGGAACTCGCCGACGCCGATGCCGAGCGCACCCGCCTGCGCCGCGAGCTGGAATCCATCACCCGTCGGGCGGCGGCGGCGAAGCTGCTGTACGAAACGCTCGAGGAATCCCGCCGCGACACCCGCCAGGCCATCGGGGAGCCGCTGTTGCAGAAGCTCACCCAGTACGGCGGCGCGGTCTTCGGCCACAGCACGACCTTCGAGCTCGACGACGGGATGGCCGTGAAGTCGCGGTCGAACGCCACCGGCACCTTCGAGTTCGACGCCCTGTCGGGCGGCGCTCAGGAACAGATCGATGTGCTGCTGCGCCTGGCCGTCGCCGGCGTCATGGACGGGGGAGGCGGTGCGCCGGTCATCATCGACGACGCGTTGGGCTACTCCGACCCGGACCGTCTGCGGAAGATGAACAACGCCTTCGCGCGGGCGGGCGAGGACAGCCAGATCCTCGTGCTGACCTGCTACCCGGAGCGTTTCTCCCGCATCGCCGACAGCCGCCGCCTGGACATGGCGGACCTGCTGCGCGCCGACGGCTGATCGGACGAGAAAGCCGGGCGAGAAACCTACGCCTTGACGGCTGAGACCTCGATTTCCAGGACGACCTTGTCCGACACCATGACGCCGGAGTTCAGCGGGGCCTGCCAGTCCACGCCGAAGTCCTTGCGGTTGATGGAACCGGAGGCGGTCAGGCCGATGCGCTCCTGGTCGAAGGCGTCGACGTTGGTGCCCTCGAACTCGACGTCGAGGTCGATCGACTTGGTCACGCCCTTGATGGCGACGTTCGCGGCGTTGGCGTCGCCGTTGTCCGGGTCGACGGTGAAGGAACCGGTGTAATCGGTGAAACGGCCGCGGGTCTTGGTGACCATCGCGTGACGGACCATGAAGCCGATCTGCGAGTGCGCGGCATCGATGTTCCAGGTGCCGGCGAAATTGGGGGAGAGGGTCATGACGATTCCTTCCGACGTTGTTCGAATCCGGTTCGGGAGGACCGGCCCGGCGGTATGTTGCCATATCAACAACTCCGATCGTAACGACCGCATGATGACACGTCAACAACGTTGTCGGTTTTGGTGAAAACCGTGGTCAATCGGGTAGCGTCTTGGTCATGCAGCAGGAAGTACCGTGGCTCGACGACGATGAGCAGACTCTCTGGCGCGCGATGATGGATGCCGCCAAGGCGGTCGAACGTGCGATGGATACGCGCCTGCTCGCCACCGAGGAGATCTCCAGCGCCGACTTCTCCGTGCTGGTGCAGCTCTCGGAAGCGGAAGGGGGCACGGTGCGCATGCGCGAACTCTGCGAGGCCCTCAGGTGGGACCGCAGCCGCATGTCGCACCAGATCACCCGCATGGCCCGCCGCGGCCTGGTGAACAAGCTGCGCTGCGCCAACGACAGTCGCGGCATCGACGTCGAACTCACCGCCCATGGCCGCGACGTCATCGAACGCGCCGCCCCGGACCACGTCCGCATGATCCGCCGCATCGTCTTCGACGAACTCGACGCCGTCCCCGGCCTCGACCGCGACGCCGCGCTGGCCGCCCTGCGCAACGTTTCCACCGCCGCCGAAGCGTTCCGCGACATGACTCTCGAGCAGTAGCCGGGTGCGGCGGTGGCCGCGATCCGGCGGGCGTCGCAAAGCATTCGCAACCGCGCCACCGGCACCCGACTACTCTTCCCGGGCCTATCCCCGTTAGCCTTACGGACATGACGGACATGAACGACTACGAATGGCTCACCGACGACGAGCAGCGCTTCTGGCAGATGCTCGTGTCCGCCTTCCGCAGCGTGGAGCGCAACATCGAGGCGACCCTCCGCGAAAACACGGGACTGACCTTCGGCGACTTCACGGTGCTCATCGCGCTGACGGAGACCGAGGACGGAGTCATGCACGTCGACGACCTGTGCCGCCGGCTGAAGTGGAACCATCCCCGCGCGCTGCTGCACACCTCGCGGATGGAAAAGCGCGGCGTCATCAGCGTCGAGGATCCCGGCGCCGACCCCGACTCCGACTACACCGTCGCCCTGACCGGCGTGGGGCGCCACGTGTTCGCCGAGGCCGCGCCGGATTACGTCGCCACCGTCCGCTCCGAGGTGTTCGAGCGGCTGTCCGACGACGATGTCGCCACCATGTCCCGCTGCTTTACGGCGATTTTGCGCAACTCCGAAAACGGCAACGGCTCGAATCTGCTGTAGCCGCCGGTCGCAGTCGTTCGCCGTCCGCGATCGTCGGTGAACGCCGTTGCTGCCCTCGGCGTGGTCCCGTAAAATCGGGGCATGGCCAACATGGGCAACAACGAACCGTTCAACCAGCAGAAAATCTCCCAGTCCATCGACCGGATGGTGGGCACGCCGGTGCGTCGCAGCCACTCCAACAAGTGGGTCGCCGGCGTGTGCGGCGGCATCGAGGAAGCCACCGGATTCAACGTCACCGCGCTGCGCGTCATTTTCGCCGTGCTCGGGCTGACGGTCGCACCGCTTGCGCTGCTGATCTACCTGGGGCTGTGGCTCGTCGTTCCGGAGGCGTAAAAGCCGCCGCGCCGGACGCGCCCACCGGGGCCTTTCGTCGTTCCGCGGGAGGCGGTGCTAAAGTATCGGACGTTGCCCGCAAGGGCGCACGCCTCCGTAGCTCAGTGGATAGAGCACCGGTTTCCGGTACCGAAGGTCGTAGGTTCGACTCCTATCGGGGGCACCGCGAAAAGTCCCGCACCACGTTGGTGCGGGACTTTTTTCGCGGGCGGATCCGGGCCGGGTTTCGTCGCCGGTCCGCCCCGGCACCCGGGTGCGCCTACCCGGCGATGACCACCACCAGGGTGCGCGGGCCGTGGACGCCCTCGACGCGGTTGAGTTCGATGTCCGACGTCGCCGACGGCCCGGAGATCATGGTGATCGGCGCGGTCGGCTCCAGGCGGGCGATGGCCTCGGGCACACCGTCGACGATGGTGTCGGCGGGCACGACACACACGTGCAGGTCGGGCACCAGGGTCAGGGCACGTCGCCCGCACGTGAGGGAGCCGTCGAGGAAGATGGTGCCGGTCTCGGCGGAGGTGACGGCCGAGGACGTCACGACGCCGTCGAGCACGTCGAGTTCCGTCGGCGCGAACAGGCCCGGCTCGTCGACGACGACCTCGTCGACATCGCCCAGCCACGCTTCGTCGAGGCCGACGGGGATGCCGACGCGCTCCACGCCATGGTCGGCGAGGGCCTTCGACACCGCCTCGCCGATCGCCTTGGCATCGTCGTCGCAGCGGATGACCTCGGCGCGGTAATCCACCAGTCGATCGACGAGCAGGTCGATGAGCTCGACGCCGGGCGTCCGCCGCCCGCGGATGTAATCGCGCGGAACGGGGTACTCCTCGCCGGGCACGCCGGGGTCGATGCCGGCGCCCTCCGAAATCACGCGTCCCTGCCGCGCGCGGGCGTGGGCGTCGCGGATTCGGGCGAGCATTTCCTGCTTTGCGACGTTCATCGGGTCGCCTCCTCGGTGTCGTCGGTGGCGTCGCCGCCGCCGTTGATGTTCGACGGAACGGTGTGGGCGGCTTCGTCGTCAAGCATCGCCCGCGCCGCATCGGTGCCCCACCACGACCGGAAGGGCTTCTTCGGGGGCACGGGAGTGTCGCGGGCATCCGACCAGCCGGACAGGAACAGCGGCAGGCGGTGGATCTCGCCGTCGCGAAGCCCCAGCACGCGGGCCAACGACGCCGAACGCACGGCCATGTCCCACAGGCGCGGGCCGCCCATGACCCACCCGAGCAGGCCGAACAGCTTGCCCTCCACCGGCGGGCGGTGGTCGCGGACCTTCTGGTGCCGCAGCTCCAGCAGCGCCGCCGGAATGTCGATGCGCACCGGGCACACCTCGAAGCACGCCCCGCACAACGACGACGCGTACGGCAGCGACGCGTTCGGGTCCTTCGCCGAATCCATGCCCGTCAGCTGCGGCGACAGGATCGCGCCGATCGGCCCCGGGTACGTCGAACCGTAGGCGTGGCCGCCGGCGCGCTCGTAGACGGGGCAAATGTTCAGGCACGCCGAACAGCGGATGCACTTCAGCGCCTCGCGGCCGATGGGATCGGACAGCGTGGCGGTGCGGCCGTTGTCCAGCAGCACGATGTGGAATTCGCTCGGGCCGTCGCCGTCGGTGACGCCGGTCCACATCGAGGTGTACGGGTTCATGCGCTCGCCCGTCGACGACCGGGGCAGCAGCTGCAGGAACACCTCGAGGTCCTGGAAACGCGGCAGCAGCTTCTCGATGCCCATCACCGTGATCAGCGTCTCCGGCAACGTCAGACACATGCGGCCGTTGCCCTCGGATTCGACGACGGCGACGGTGCCGGTCTCGGCGACGCCGAAGTTCGCGCCCGAGATGGCCACCTTGGCGTTCATGAACTGATCGCGCAGGAACAGCCGCGACGCCTCGGCGAGTTCGGCGGGCTCGCTGCCCAGGTCCGGGTCGACGCCCGGGATGCCGCGGCGGAAGATGTCGCGGATCTCGTCGCGGTTGCGGTGGATGGCGGGGACGAGGATGTGCGACGGCTTGTCCTCGCCGAGCTGGACGATCAGCTCCGCCAGGTCGGTTTCGCGGGCGGAGATGCCGGCGTCGGCCAAGGCCTCGTTGAGCCCGATTTCCTGCGTGGCCATGGACTTGACCTTGATGATGTCCGTCTCGCCCGTCGCCCGCACCAGGTCGGTGACGATGGCGTTGGCCTCGGCGGCGTCGCGCGCCCAGTGGACGTGGCCGCCGCGGGCGGTGACCGCCGCCTCGAACTCCTCGAGCAGCTCCGGCAGCCGGGCCATGACGTCGCGCTTGATGGCCGACCCCGCCAGGCGCAGCTCCTCCCAGTCGGGCTTCTCGCCGACGACCTCGCCGCGTTTGGCGCGGATGGCGTGGGTGGCGTTGTGCAGGTTGGCGCGCAGCTGGTCGTTGCGCAGTTCGTGGTGGGCGGCGGCGGTGAAGCCCTCGCCGCCGCGCAAATGGCCGACGCCTGCGGGGGCGCGCGGGGGCACGGGCAGGCCCAGGTTGACGGGGCTCATCGGGCGTCTCCTTCGTACGGGCGGCGTTTGGTGGAGGCGAGGATCTCGGCGATGTGCAGCGCCTTCGCCTCCGAGTCGCGCTTGCGCAGCGAGCCGCCGATGTTGAGCAGGCAGGACGCGTCGCCGGCGGTGACGAACTCCGCGCCGGTGGATTCGATGTGGTCGACCTTGTCGGCGACCATCGCCGCGGAGGTTTCGGCGTTCTTCACGCTGAAGGTGCCGCCGAAGCCGCAGCATTCCTCGGCGGCGGGCAGATCGACCAGGTCGATGCCGTCGACGGCGCGCAGCAGCCGCAGCGGCCGGTCGCCGACGTGGAGGACGCGCAGGCTGTGGCACGTGGAGTGGTAGGTGACGCGGTGCGGAAACCACGCCCCGACGTCGGTGACGCCGGCGACGTCGACGATGAACTCCGACAGGTCGAGGGTTTTGTCCGCGCACGTGCGGGCGGCGTCGGCTTGGGCGGCGGTGCCGAAACGCGAGGCGATCATCGGGTGCTGGTGGCGCACGGCGCCGGCGCAGGACCCGGAGGGGGCGACGACGTAGTCGACCGACGGATCGGTGAACGCGTCGGCGTAGGCGTCGATCTGGGGGAGCGCCTCTTCCTGGTATCCGGTGTTGACGTGCATTTGTCCGCAGCACGTCTGCGTGGCGGGGAAGACGACGTCGCAGCCGAGGCGGGTGAGCACCGCGGCGGTGGCCTGCACCGCGGACGGGAACATCACGTCGCCGACGCAGGTGGCGAATAGGGCGACCTTCATGGGGCAGCTCCTCGGTGGTGGGTGGGGCATGGGGGACAAGGGGCCGCTTGTCCCCGCCGAGTCTACGCGCGGTCGCGGATCCCCGAACCGATTCAGCGCGTCCGGTGAGCGTCGTTCAGGGTTGCTTTGCGACGGCCATCGGCACCCCGGGAGCCGCCGGGCCCGGAGCCGACGGGGAAGACGATCGACCGTCGTAAAGCGGGGTCCGCCGCACCCGCTAGGATGTGCAACCATGACTCCAGCCGAACTCGCCGCCCTGATCCGCGGCCTCGCCGTCGACGTCTTCACCGAACACGACCTGGACCCGTCCGTCCTGCCGGACGAGGTCGTCGTCGAGCGACCCCGCAACCCGGAGCACGGCGACTACGCCACCAACGTCGCCATGCAGGCCGCCGGACGCGCCGGCGCCAAGCCCCGCGACGTCGCCGGCTGGCTGGTGGACAAGCTCGCCGAGGCCGACGGCATCGACGAAGCGTCGGTGGCCGGTCCGGGATTCATCAACATCCGGCTGGGCTCCGCCGCCCAGGGCAAGATCGTCTCCGAGATCCTCGCCGCCGGCGACGCGTGGGGCAACGGCGACGACTACGCCGGCACCAAGGTCAACCTGGAGTTCGTCTCCGCCAACCCCACCGGCCCGATCCACCTCGGCGGCACCCGCTGGGCCGCCGTCGGCGACGCCCTGGGCCGGGTGCTCACCGCCCGCGGCGCCGACGTCACCCGCGAGTACTACTTCAACGACCACGGCGGGCAGATCGACCGCTTCGCCCGTTCCCTCGTCGCCGCCGCCAAGAACGAGCCGACGCCGGAGGACGGCTACGGCGGCGACTACATCGCCGACATCGCCGCCAAGATCGTCGAGGCCCGTCCCGACGCCCTCGACGGCGAGCCCGCGCAGGTGCAGGAGCTGTTCCGCGCCGAGGGCGTGGAGCTGATGTTCGCCCACATCAAGCAGTCGCTGCACGAGTTCGGCACCGACTTCGACGTCTACTTCCACGAAAACTCGCTGTTCGAGTCCGGGGCGGTCGAGGCGTCGGTGGAGAAGCTGAAGAACGACGGCAAGCTCTACGAGCACGACGGCGCCTGGTGGCTGAAGTCCACCGACTACGGCGACGACAAGGACCGCGTCGTCATCAAGTCCGACGGCAACGCCGCCTACATCGCCGGCGACATCGCCTACGCGAAGGACAAGTTCGACCGCGGCTTCGACCTGTGCATCTACATGCTCGGCGCCGACCACCACGGCTACATCGCCCGCCTGAAGGCCGCCGCTGCGGCGCTGGGCTACGACGCCGACGCCGTCGAGGTGCTCATCGGCCAGATGGTCAACCTGGTGCGCGACGGCGAGGCCGTGCGCATGTCCAAGCGCGCCGGCACCGTCATCACGCTCGACGATCTCGTGGAGGCCATCGGCATCGACGCCGCCCGCTACTCGCTGATCCGCTCGTCGGTCGACTCCTCCCTGGACATCGACCTGGCGCTGTGGGCGTCGCAGTCCAACGACAACCCCGTCTACTACGTGCAGTACGGCCACGCGCGCATCAGCTCCATCGCCCGCCGCGCCGCCGAGGCCGGGGTGACCTCCGACGGCGCCGACTTCGGTCTGCTGACCCACGACCGCGAGGGCGAGCTCATCCGCACCCTCGGCGAGTTCCCCGCCGTGGTCGCCGCCGCCGCGCAGCTGCGCGAGCCGCACCGCGTCGCCCGCTACGCCGAGCAGCTTGCCGGCGTGTTCCACCGTTTCTACGACGCCTGCCAGATTCTGCCGAAGGCAGGGGAGGACGCCGAGCCCCTCCACGCCGCCCGCCTGGGGCTGGCCGAGGCCACGCGCCAGACCCTCGCCAACGCGCTGGGCCTGCTCGGCGTCACCGCCCCGGAGAGGATGTAGCCCGTGGCCGATACCGCGCGCACCGGCACCGCCGCCTTCAACGGACTGCCCGCCCACGTCTGGCCCCGCAACGCCTCCCGCGGCGACGACGGCGTCGTCTCCATCGCGGGCGTGAAGCTGACCGACGTCGCCGAGCGTTTCGGCACCCCGGTCATGGTCGTCGACGAAGACGACTTCCGTTCGCGCTGCCGTGACATGGCGGCGGCCTTCGGGGGGCCGGAGCGCGTGCATTACGCGTCGAAGGCGTTTTTGACGCGCACCGTCGCACGCTGGGTCGACGAGGAGGGGCTGTCCCTCGACGTCGCCTCCCTCAACGAGTTGCGCATCGCGCTGATGGCGGATTTCCCGGCCGAGCGCATCACCGCGCACGGCAACAACAAGGACGACGAGTTCCTCCGCGCCTGCGTCGTCGAGGGGGTCGGCCACGTCGTCCTCGACAGCGACCAGGAGCTCGAGCGGCTGGAGATCATCGCGGGCGAGGAGGGCCGGACCCAGCGGGTGATGGTCCGCGTCAAGCCCGGCATCGAGGCCCACACGCACGAATTCATCGCCACCAGCCACGAGGACCAGAAGTTCGGTTTCTCCCTGGCGTCCGGTTCGGCCTACCGTGCCGCGGAGGCCGCCGTGAAGGCGGAGCATCTCGACCTGGTGGGGCTGCATTGCCACGTCGGTTCGCAGGTGTTCGATGCCCGCGGGTTCACCGCGGCCGCCGATCGGGTGCTGGAGCTGTACTCGCGCATCCACGACGAACTCGGCGTGGTCCTGCCGGAGCTCGATCTCGGCGGCGGTTACGGCATCGCCTACACCGAGGATGAGGAGCCGCTGGACGTCGACGCGGTCGCCCGCGAACTGCTCGCCGCCGTGGCCCGCACGGCCGCGGAGCTGGGCATCGACGCTCCGACTGTGCTCGTCGAGCCGGGTCGCGCCATCGCCGGCCCCGGCACGGTCACCGTCTACGAGGTCGGCACGGTCAAGGACGTCACCGTCGCCGAGGGCGTCACCCGCCGCTACCTGTCGGTCGACGGCGGCATGAGCGACAACATCCGCCCCGCCCTGTACGGCTCGCTTTACGACGCCCGCCTGGTGTCCCGCATGGCCGAGGGGCGACCCACGGCGACGCGCATCGTCGGATCGCACTGCGAATCGGGCGACATCCTCATTCGCGACGCCGACTACCCCGACGACATCCGTCGCGGCGATCTCGTCGCCCTGGCCGCCACCGGCGCGTACGCCTATGCGATGGCCAGCCGTTACAACGCCTTTTCCAGGCCCGCGGTGGTCAGCGTGCGCGACGGCGTCGTCACGCCCATGATGCGGCGCGAAACCATCCGGGACTTCCTGGCCCTGGAAGGGTAGGGCCCGCCCGCCGTCACCCGACGGGCGGGGACGGCGGGGCCACCAGTAGGCTGATCGGGAACAATTCCGGACAGGAACATTGATCCGGTCGGGACCGGGACGTACACAGACGAACACAACGGGAGAGCAATGAGCACGAACAACGAGGCCACCTTCAACCCCGGCAAGGGCGCGGGCGAGTCCGTCGGCGTGGCCATTCTCGGCCTCGGCACCGTCGGCACCGAGGTGCTGCGCCTGCTGGGCGAGAAGGCCGAGGATTTCGAGCGCCGCATCGGCGGCCCCATCGAGGTCAAGGGCGTCGCGGTCCGCGACAAGTCCAAGCCGCGCCCCGGCATCGATCCCGAGCTGATCACCGACGACGCCTTCTCTCTCGTCGAGCGCGACGACGTCGACCTGGTCGTCGAGGTCATCGGCGGCATCGATTACCCGCGCCGCGTTGTGCTCGCCGCCCTGCGCGCCGGCAAGTCCGTGGTCACCGCCAACAAGGCGCTCGTCGCCGCCCACGGCGCCGAGCTGTCCGAGGCCGCCGATTCCTCCGGCGCCGACCTGTTCTTCGAGGCCGCAGTCGCCGCCGCGATCCCGATCGTCGGCCCGCTGCGTCGCTCGCTGGCCGGCGACACGGTCAACAAGGTCGTCGGCATCGTCAACGGCACCACCAACTTCATCCTCGACGCCATGGACTCCACCGGCGCCGACTACGACGAGATGCTCGCCGAGGCCACCCGCCTGGGCTACGCCGAAGCCGACCCGACCGCCGACGTCGAGGGCCACGACGCCGCCTCCAAGGCCGCGATCCTGTCCTCCCTGGCGTTCCACACCCGCGTCACCGCCGACGACGTGCACTGCGAGGGCATCTCCGGCATCACCGCCGACGACATCGCCGCCGCCAAGGCCGCCGACTGCACCATCAAGCTGCTGGCCACCTGCGAGCGCGTCAAGGACGAGGACGGCAACGAGGGCATCTCCGCCCGCGTCTACCCGGCGCTGATCCCGCGCCGCCACCCGCTGGCCACCGTCCGCGAGTCCTTCAACGCCGTGTTCATCGTCGCCGAGGCCGCCGGCAACCTGATGCTGTACGGCAACGGCGCCGGCGGAAATCCGACCGCCTCGGCCGTGCTCGGCGACGTCGTCGCCGCCGCCCGCAACATCGTCCACGGCGGCCGCGCCCCGGGCGACTCGACCTACGCCAACCTTCCCATCCTGGATTTCGGAGACGTGCGCACCCGCTACCACATCGACCTCCACGTCGACGACCGCCTCGGCGTGCTCGCCGAGGTCGCCCAGACCTTCGCCGACCACGGCATTTCGCTGCGCACCGTCCGCCAGGAGGGCGCCAACCCGGGGGCGCGGCTGGTGATCATCACCCACCGCGCCAAGGAGCGCGAGCTGGAGGCCACGGTCGAGGCTCTGCGGAACCTCGACGCCGTCCTGGAGGTCAACTCCGTCATCCGCATCGAGGGAATGGACATCTAGCCATGGCCCAGGAACTGCTGCCGGGCCAGAAGGTCCGGGTGACGGTGCCGGGTTCGTCCGCGAACCTCGGTCCCGGGTTCGACACCCTGGGTCTGGCTCTGTCCATCTACGACACCGTCGAGGTCGAGGTCATCGAGGCCGGCGTCGAGGTGGAGATCTACGGCGAAGGCGCCGAGGAGCTGCCGACCAACGAATCGCACCTGGTGGTCCGCGCCATCCGCTCGGGTCTGCGCGCCGCGGGCATGGAGGCCCCGGGCCTGCGCGTGGTGTGCCACAACACGATCCCGCAGTCGCGTGGCCTGGGTTCGTCGGCCGCGGCCGCCGTCGCCGGCGTCGCCGCCGCCAACGCCCTGTGCGGATTCCCGCTGTCGGAGGACCAGGTGATCCAGGAGGCGTCCGTCTTCGAGGGCCACCCCGACAACGCCGCCGCGTCCGTGCTCGGCGGGGCGGTGGTCAGCTGGACCGACAAGCCCGTCGACGGCCGCACCGCCCCGCAGTACCGGGCCGTCGGCCTCGACGTGCACCCGGACATCCGCGCCACCGCGCTGGTGCCGTCGTTCCACGCCTCGACCAACGCCGTGCGCCAGGTGCTGCCGTCCGACGTCAGCCACATCGACGCCCGCTTCAACGTCTCCCGCGTGGCCGTCATGGTCACCGCGCTGACCAGCCACCCGGAACTGCTGTGGGAGGGCACCCGCGATCGCCTGCACCAGACGTACCGCGCCGAGGTGCTGCCGGTGACCGCCGAATGGGTCAACCGCCTGCGCAACCGCGGATACGCCGCGTTCCTGTCGGGCGCCGGCCCGACCTGCCTGGTCCTGTCCACCGAGGAAATCCCCGCCAAGGTGCTCGACGAGGCCCGCGAAGCCGGCATCAAGGTCATGGAGCTGACCGTCGCCGGACCGGTCCAGGTCGAGGTGGAAAGCTAGGACTCACCGCAGCCGCAGCAAAAAGACGCCCCGGGTTCGGGGCGTCGACGCGGGCCGTCGTCACGCAAGAACCGGATGGCCCGCCGGGCCCGGGCTACTTCTCGCCCGGGCCCTTCAGCTTGATGACGTCGAGTTCGCCCGCCGCCAAATGCGCGCGCAGGTCCTTCTTGTCGAACTTGTCCACCGACGTCTTGTCGATGTGATCGACGAACGCCCAGTAGTCCGGCAGCATCCACTTCGGCAGCTTCGGGCGCAGCTCGTCGCGAAGCTTCTCCGCCTGATCGCGGTCGGCGGGCACATCCGGGTAGAGGACCGTGACGGCCAGCGGGCGCTCGCCCCATTTGTCGTCGGGCACGCCGATGACGGCGCACTCGACGACCTCCCGCGACTCCATGACCAGGTTCTCCAGCTGCACCGAGTAGATCCACTCGCCGCCGGATCGGATGACGTCCTTCGCGCGGTCCTGCACCGTGAGGTAGCCATTGCGGGTGATCGACCCGACGTCGCCGGTGCGCAGCCACCCGTCGGCGGTGAACCGCGACCGGGCGGTGTCGACCTCGTCGCCGCGGAAGACGTGGGCGTCGCCGCCGTCCTCCTCCTCCGGGGAGTGGTAGTACGAGCCGGTGACGGTGTTGCCCCGCACCTGCAGCTCGCCCTGGTTGCGGTCGTGGAGATCCAGCACGCGGCCGTCCTCGTCGACGATGCGGAAATCCATGATGTCGGGGAAGCGGCCCTGGCTGACGCGGTACCGCTCGCGGGCCTCGCCGGACGCGCCCGACGGCGGCCGGGCGACCGTGCCCACCGGCGACGTCTCCGTCATGCCCCACAAGTGGATGACGTCGACGCCGTAGCGCTGCTCCCACATGCGGATCAACGCCGGCGGGGCGGGGGAGCCGCCGACGAAGATGTCCTGCAGGCTCATGCGCTCCGGCGGGTTGTTCAGGTAGTGGACCATCAGCGAAATCCACAGCGTGGGCACGCCCTGCGCGACGCGCGGCAGAGAGGTGGCGATGATCTCCGCCAGCCTCGGCGCCGACAGATCCGCCCCCGGAAACACCATCGGGGCGCCGCAGGCGAAGCTCGCCAGGGGCACGCCCCAGCTCAGCACGTGATAGATGGGCACGCAGCACAGCCACGGGGTGCCGTGCGAGATGGCCAGCGAGTCGGTGGTGCGCACGTTGAGGCTGTGCAGGTACAGGGAACGATGCGAGTAGATGACGCCCTTCGGCGCACCTTCCGTGCCGGTGGAGTAGCACATGGCCGCGCCGAGGGTCTCGTCCAATTCCGGCCAGTCGAAGGTGGACGGGCGGCCGTCGAGAAGCGCCTCGTAGGAGTACCAGGGCAGCCCCTCCGGCAGGTGCGACGCGGCCTCCTCCAGGCCCTCGGTGCCGATGATGATCACCGCCCGCACGCCCGGGCACTCCGGCAGCATGCGGCCCAGCTCCCCGGTCAGACGCGGGTCGCAGACGATGATCTCGTCGTGCGCGTGATTGATGATGTGCACGATCTGGTCGTCCATCAGCTGCTGGTTGAGCGGCTGGAACACCGCGCCCATCGACGCCACCCCGAGGAACACCTCAAGATGCTCGGCGCAGTTGTACATCAGGGTGCCCACGCGCTGGTCGCCGTCGATGCCCAGCTCGTCGCGCAGGGCATGGGCCAGGGCGGAGGCGCGCGACGCGATGGCGGCGAATGTGGTGGTCTCGGGGCCGTCGTCGTGCCACGACGTCACCGTGGTGTCGGCGTGGATCGTGCGGCCGTATTCGAGGATCCTCGCCACCGAAAGCGGGATTTCCTGCATCGTGCTGCGCATGGGTACAGGGTAGCCCGAAGGTTCCGTCGACACGCCGCCCCCGTCCCGGTTGCCCCGCGGCGACGGCGGCGATTACTCTTGGGGGCCAGGACGCCGCGACGTAGACCGTCGGACCTCTCCGCCACCCCGTTTCCATCGCTTTTTCGCGACGCCGCCCGCGTGTGCCGGGTGGCGGGGGGTTGACTTCAGGTTCCGCGATCGGCAGCGATCGCCCCCGGGGATTCGATTGGGGGCGCAATGATCTCCGCGGCGTCGGCACCCCACGACACCCGCGCGACGGGATCGGCCGCCGGATGCGGCCGGGTAGATCGGGGCCGCGCAGTCCCGGCCCCCGCTTCGGGCCGCACCGGATCGACGGTGCGGGCGATGAGTCGAGGGAAACACACGAAAGGATTTCCGTGACCGATACGGACACCACCGGCGCCAACCAGGGCCAGGAGAATCTGACGGCACTGCGCATGGCGGAGCTTCGCGCCATCGCTTCCGGCAAGGGCATCCGCGGCATTTCGGCGATGCGCAAGCATGAGCTCATCGCCGCGATCCAGGGGGCGGGGGAGGGCCAGGCCCCTGCGGCGAAGAAGCCGGCGAAGGATTCGGGCGAGGACGCGGGCAAGGGTTCCGCCGGGGCGCGCGGCAAGGATTCCGGCTCCGCCGGGCGTGACGACGACTCGTCCGCCGCCGATGACCGCGGCAACGACAAGAATGACCGCGGCGGCGAGAAGAACGACCGCGACGACAACCGGGGCGGCAAGAACGACCGCGGCAACGATGGCGGCAACGATGGCGGCGACCGCAACGGCGGCACCGACGACAATCGGGGCGACAAGAACGACAAGAACGACCGCAAGGGCGGCAACGACGACAACCGTGGCGGCAACGACGGTCAGAACGAGTACCCGTCGCGGTCGCAGTCCCGTCGCGCCCGCCGCGAGCGCGCCCGCCAGCGCAACCAGGAAAACCGCGACAACCAGGGCGGCCAGAACAACAGCGGCGGCGGCGACAACCGCGACAACCACGGCGGCGGCGACAACCAGGGCGGCCGCAACCGCAACCGGAACCGCAACGACCGCAACGACGACAACGAGGGGCGCGGCAACCGCCGCAACCGCCGCAATCGTCGGGACCGCAAGGGCCGGGACAACCAGGGCGGCGACGGCGTGCGCGAGGGCGACGTCCTGCAGCCCGTCGCCGGCATCGTCGACGTGATGGACAACAACTCGGCGTTCGTCCGCACCTCCGGCTACCTGCCGGGCGCCAACGACGTCCACGTCTCCCAGCAGCTCGTGCGCAAGTACGGCCTGCGCAAGGGCGACGCCATCACCGGTCAGGTCCGCATGCCCCGCGAAGGTGGCGGCGGACAGGTCACCCACGGTTCGGGCCGCAACAAGCGCAAGTACAACCCGCTGGTGCAGGTCGACACCGTCAACGGACAGACCCCGGATGAGGCGAAGAACCGTCCGGAGTTCGGCAAGCTGACCCCGCTGTACCCGAACCAGCGCCTGCGCCTGGAGACCGAGCAGAAGATCCTGACCACCCGCGTCATCGATCTGATCATGCCGATCGGCAAGGGCCAGCGCGCCCTGATCGTCTCCCCGCCCAAGGCCGGCAAGACGACGATCCTGCAGAACATCGCCAACGCGATCGCCACGAACAACCCCGAGTGCTACATGATGGTCGTCCTCGTCGACGAGCGTCCGGAGGAAGTCACGGACATGCAGCGTTCCGTGCGCGGCGAAGTCATCGCCTCCACCTTCGACCGCCCGCCGTCGGACCACACCATGGTCGCGGAGCTGGCCATCGAGCGCGCCAAGCGACTGGTGGAGCAGGGCCAGGACGTCGTCGTCCTGCTCGACTCCATCACCCGCCTGGGCCGGGCCTACAACAACTCCTCGCCGGCGTCGGGCCGCATCCTGTCCGGCGGCGTCGACTCGAATGCGCTCTACCCGCCGAAGCGTTTCCTCGGCGCCGCGCGCAACATCGAGGGCGGCGGGTCGCTGACGATCATCGCCACCGCGATGGTGGAGACCGGTTCCGCCGGCGACACCGTGATCTTCGAGGAGTTCAAGGGCACGGGCAACGCCGAGCTGAAGCTGGACCGCAAGATCTCCGAGCGTCGCGTGTTCCCGGCGGTCGACGTCAACCCGTCGGGCACCCGCAAGGATGAGCTGCTGCTGGCCCCGGAGGAGGCCCGCATCATGCACAAGCTGCGTCGCATCCTGTCCGCGCTGGATCCGCAGGCCGCGATCGACCTGCTGATCAAGCAGCTGAAGAAGACGAAGAACAATCGCGAGTTCCTCATGCAGGTGGCGACCTCGGCGCCGATGGCCGCCGACGTGGACGTGGACGAGATGCTGTAGCCGAGGTCGGACCCCCTTCCCGGCGCTTGCCGCCGGCGGGGCCACGCGGCGCAGTCAATCCACTTCCATTTCGACGACGAGGAACATCCCATGGCCAATCAGGTTTCCGCAGTAGACGACATCCTGTCCGAATACCACGGGCTCGAGGCGCAGCTGGCCGACCCCGAGCTGCACAACGACCCGAAGCAGGCGCGCCGGGTGGGCAAGCGCTTCAACGAGCTGCAGCCGATCATCCAGACCCACGCCAAGCTGACGCAGGTCCGCGACGACATGGAGGCGGCCCGCGAGATGGCGGCCGAGGACTCCGAGTTCGCCGCCGAGGCCAAGCGCCTTGCGGTGGAGGAGGAGGAGCTCGAGGAGAAGCTCGCCGACCTGCTGGCTCCGCGCGACCCGCACGATTCCGATGACATCGTCATGGAGATCAAGTCCGGCGCCGGCGGCGAGGAGGCCGCGCTGTTCGCCGGCGAGCTGGCGCGCATGTACCAGCGTTACGCCGAGAGGCACGGTTTCTCCACGGAGATCCTCGGCCTGTCGGAGTCGGATCTGGGCGGCGTGAAGGACATGACCATATCCATCCGCGCGAAGAATCCGTCGCGCGACGGCGCGTGGAGCGTGTTCAAGTTCGAGGGCGGCGTCCACCGCGTCCAGCGTGTTCCGGTCACCGAGTCGCAGGGCCGCATCCAGACTTCCGCCGCCGGCGTGCTGGTCTACCCGGAGCCCGACGAGATCGAGGACGTGCAGATCGACGACAAGGATCTGCGCGTCGACGTCTACCGTTCCTCCGGAAAGGGCGGCCAGGGCGTCAACACCACCGACTCGGCGGTGCGCCTGACGCACCTGCCGACCGGCTTGGTGGTCACGTGCCAGAAGGAGCGTTCGCAGATCCAGAACAAGGCCCGCGCCATGCAGGTGCTGGCCGCGCGACTGCAGCAGATGGCCGAGGAGGAGGCCGCGGCCAACGCCTCGGACGCCCGCAAGTCGCAGGTCCGCACGATGGACCGGTCGGAGCGCGTGCGCACGTACAACTTCCCGGAAAACCGCGTGTCCGATCACCGCATCGGCTACAAGGCCCACAATCTGGACGCGGTTCTCGGCGGCGACATGGAGGATCTGCTCAAGGCTCTCCACGACGCCGAGCGCCAGGAGCGCCTGGAAGCCGAGTAGTCGGTGTCGTCTCCGTCGACCGTCGGGTCGATTCTTTCGGAGGTCGCGGCCGCGCTGGCCGACGCCGGTTGCGCGTCGCCGCAGGCAGATGCCGAACAGCTGATGATGCACGTCAGCGGCCGTTCGCGCACCGACCTCATCCTGTCGCGCCGTGATCCGGTGGCGGCGGATGATCCCCTCGTCGCCGAGTTGCCGGCGCTGGTGGCCCGCCGCGTCGCCCGGGAGCCGTTGCAGCACATCCTGGGCACGGCGCCGATGGGCCGGTTGGAATTGGCCGTGGGGCCCGGCGTGTTCGTGCCGCGCCCGGAGACCGAACTCCTCGCCGAGTGGGCCATCGCCGCGCTCGGGGATGTTGGGCTTGACGACGACCCGCATCGTCGTAAAGCAGGAGCACCGGCCGGGAACGGGCCCGTCGTGGTCGACCTGTGCACCGGATCCGGTGCGCTCGCGTTGGCCATCGCCGACCGGGTGCCCGCGGCATCGGTGACCGGCGTGGAACTCGACCCCGTCGCGGCCGAATGGGCGCGGCGCAACCTCGACTCCTGCCGTGAACTGTGGGCGGGGGAGGCCACGCCGCGAACCGGTGCGGTGCGCATCATCGCCGGCGACGTCACCGACCCCGGCCTCGTCGACGGCGCCGACGCCCCGCTGGCCGACCTGCGCGGCCGCGTCGACCTCGTCGTCTCCAACCCGCCGTACGTGCCGCTGGCCACCGACGTCGACGCCGAAGTGCGCCACGACCCCCATCACGCCGTGTTCGGGGGAGACGACGGACTCGACGTCATCCGGCCTATGCTGAACATCGTGCGCGAGCTGCTCGCACCCGGCGGCGCCGTCGCCATCGAACACGACGACGACTCCGGCGCCGACGTATCCGAACTGCTCGCCGGAACCGGATTTTGCCGCGACATCGAGGTTCACCGCGACCTCGCCGGGCGGGACCGGTTCACCACCGCGTACCGTTGCGGCGGCGGGCACCGCTGCGCGCGACGCGGCGCCACCGGAGACGGCGCCACCCAAAATGACTCCACCCGAGACACGAACGAAGGGACAGACCAGGCGACATGAGCATCATCCACGACTGCTCCACCGACGAAGGCCGCGAGAACGGCCTGAAGGCCGCCGTCGACGCGGTGCAGGCAGGCCGTCTGGTCGTGCTGCCCACCGACACCGTCTACGGACTCGGCTGCGACGCATTCAACAACGCCGCCGTCGCGTCCCTGCTGCGGGCCAAGCACCGCGGCCCCGACATGCCGGTGCCGGTGCTCGTCGGCTCGTGGACCACCGTCGACGGACTCGTCCGCGAGCACACCGCCGCCGGTCGCGCGCTCGTCGAGGCGTTCTGGCCCGGCGGGCTGTCCCTCGTGGTCAATCAGGCGCCCAGCCTGCCGTGGAACCTCGGCGACACCCGCGGCACGGTGATGCTGCGCATGCCGCTGCACCCCATCGCCATCGAACTGCTGCGCCGCACCGGTCCGATGGCCGTGTCCAGCGCGAACATTTCCGGCCAGGAGCCGGCGCTGACCGCGGTGCGCGCCAAGCAGCAGCTCGGCGCCGAGGCCGCGGTGTACCTCGACGGCGGGCGCGCGACCATCGGCAAGCCGTCGACCATCGTCGACCTGTCCGGCATGGAGCCGCGCATCCTCCGCGAGGGCGCCGTCACCGCGGAGCAGATCGGGGAGGTCCTGGGCAAGGACCCCGCCGCTTTGCGACGGCCCGCGGGCGCCTGATCGGCCGACCACCATGGGCAACGACGTCGCGCTGCTCGCCGCCTCCGGAGCCGGGGCCGGCGTGCCCCTCCGGGAACTGGCGCTGCTCGTCCTCGTCTCGGCGTCGGTGAGCTACCTGCTCACCGGAGTCGTCCGCTACCTGGTGGTGCGCAGCGGGCACCTGGACATGCCGCGCGAACGCGACGTCCACGACATCCCCAAACCGCGCCTGGGCGGGGTGGCCATGTACAGCGGCATCATCGTCGCCATTTGGGTGGCCAGCGAGCTACCCGCCCTGAACAGGGGATTTCCGCCGATGACGCCGGACATGTACGCCATGGTCGCCGCGGCGACGATCCTGCTGCTCGTGGGCATCCTCGACGACCTGTTCGACCTCGACGCCCTGACCAAATTCGCCGGACAGGTGCTCGCCGCCGTCGTCATGTCCCTGATGGGCGTGACGTGGTACCTCCTGTACATCCCATTCGGCGGCGGCACGACGCTCATCCTCGACCCGGTGTCGTCGACGTTGGTGACGGTGCTGTTCACCGTCGCACTGATCAACGCCATCAACTTCGTCGACGGCATCGACGGACTCGCCTCCGGGCTGGGCATGATCGCCTCCGGTTCGCTGCTCGTCTACTCGATGGTCATGCTCCACGACCAGGGCGGCACCGTGTCCGCCTACCCGCCCGCGATGATCTCCGCCTGCCTGCTCGGCGCGTGCATCGGTTTTCTGCCGCACAACTTCGAGCCGGCGCGGATCTTCATGGGCGACTCCGGCGCAATGCTCATCGGCCTGATGCTCGCCGGCGCGTCGGTGTCGGCGTCGGGGCGCATCTCGCCGTCGATGTACGGCACCGCCGATGCGCTGGCCCTCATGTCGCCGATCATCGTCGTCGTCGCCGCGCTGAGCGTGCCCATGCTCGACCTGCTGTTGGCGATCATCCGCCGCACCCGCCGGGGACAGTCGCCCTTCGCGCCCGACAAGATGCACCTGCACCACCGCCTGCTGGAAATGGGTCACAGCCACCGCAGGGTCGTGCTGGTGCTCTACATGTGGGTGTCCGTCGTCGCGTTCGGCGCCGTGGGCACCACCGTGTTCCCCGCGCCCTTCGTGGCCGTGGCCTTCGGCTTCCTGCTGGTGCTCGCCGTGGCGTTGACGATGGTGCCTATCTGGCGCCGCGGGGGAGCGGGTACCATGTCCCCCCGTGAGCGAAGACACTCCCATCAATGACGACGACCGCCTGACCGAAGGCACGGCCGGTGGCCCCTCGGAAGCTGCCGACGCCGCCGCTACGGCGCCGACGTCGAAGTACGACGATCCGCGCATCCCGCTGCTGGCGGCCGCCCGTTCCGGCCTCATCGCGCTGGGCGTCCTCACCGTCATCTCCCTGCTCGTGTGGGGAGGCAAGGACGGCATGCCGGGCGTGTGGGGAGTGGTCCTCGGCGCGGCCATCGGCGGCGGTTTCGTTCTGCTGACCGTCGTGTCGGTGCTCGTCACCGCGCGGTCGACCCCGGCGATGACCGGAGCCGTGGTCATGTTCGGATGGCTTGCGAAGATCGTCGTGCTGATCCTCATCCTGCTCGTCATCAAGGACATGACCTTCTACGACACGATGGCGTTCTTCGTCACCGTGGTGCTCGCCCTCATCGTGACGCTCGGCGCGGAAGTGTGGGGGATGTCTCAGTCGAATCTCACGTACGTGACCGGAGGCTGACGAGGGCTCGACTCGAACGTGCGGACGATGGTTTCCGTTTGATGGCACGTCATCGCCGGTCATCACCCCCGATCATTTCCGCTTTCACCCGAAAACGGTGCAATCCCACAGGATCGAGCGCCGTTTTCCCGCTTTACGGGGTCGAATGCCCGGGGGTGTGCCCAATGTGAAAAACGTGCCGGAACTGTTATCCTGAGCGATGGGTAAGACGGCTTGCCCCCGTTTCGGGTTTCCCGCAGACGGGGGCGCAGGTCGGCGGCCGTAGAAATACGGGGTCGGCTTCGGCTGCCACCCCGTGTACGCCGTGCAGATGTGCGAATGGAATCGCCGGCGCTCCACGTTAAACGACGTCCTTCGCACCGCTTGACCCAGTTCATGCGGCCCAATCACGGGAGAGAACGCTGAGCGTTTCAACACTTGCCGCCACGAAGGGTGAGTTTCACTCACCCAACTTGCAGGAGGAGTACTTCCCGGGTGAGCTGTACGACCACTTCATCATCGGAGGTGCCGGCGACTGGTACGCCATGGACCGCCTGATGTTCGTTCGTCTGCTCATGGCCGTTCTCGTCGCCATCTTCTTCGTAGTCGCCTTCCGGCGGCCGAAGCTGGTGCCGACTGGACTGCAGAATGTCGCCGAGATGATGCTGGACTTCGTCCGCATCCGCATCGCGGAGGAAATTCTGGGCAAGAAGGAGGGCCGCCGGTTCCTGCCGGTGCTGGCCACCATCTTCTTCCTGGTCATCTCGATGAACGTTGCGGCCGTCATTCCCGGCCTCAACATCTCGCCCAACGCGCGAATCGGCATGCCGCTGATTCTCGCGCTGTTCGCGTATGTCGCCTTCATCTACGCGGGCTCGAAGAAGTACGGCTTCTTCAAGTACGTGAAGTCTTCGGTCGTCATCCCGAACTTGCCGCCGGCGCTCCACCTCATCGTGGTGCCCATCGAGATCTTCTCCACCTTCGTTCTGCGCCCGGCCACGCTGACCATCCGTCTGATGGCCAACATGCTGGCCGGCCACATGGTCCTCGTTCTTCTGTTCGGAGCCACGAACTTCTTCTTCTGGCAGCTGAACGGCTGGACGGCCCTGTCCGGCTTGACCCTCATCGCCTCGATCCTGTTCACGCTGTTCGAGCTTCTGGTGATCTTCCTGCAGGCGTACATCTTCGCCCTGCTGAGCGCCGTGTACATCGAACTGTCGCTGCACGCAGACGAGCACTAGCAAGCCCGCCGCCGGGTCACCCGGCATCGGGCCCAACTTCATAGCACGACCCATTTGACCTCGCCCGGGCATCCACTACGACTCACGAGCCCGGGAATCCTCAGAAAGGGAACGGTTCATAATGAACGACGTCATCCTCTCCGCCCAGGACACTGTCGCCGCCGTCGACACCAACGCCGGCCTGAAGACCATCGGCTACGGCCTGTCGACCCTGGGCCCGGGCCTGGGCATCGGCATCGTCGCCGGCAAGACCGTCGAGGGCATGGCTCGCCAGCCCGAGATGGCCGGCCAGCTCCGCACCACCATGTTCCTGGGCATCGCCTTCACCGAGGCGCTCGCCCTCATCGGCCTGGTCGCCGGCTTCGTTTTCTAAGTCCGGACCTCAACTAAGCGGAGAACACTGAACCATGACGGATTTCATTACCTACCTGGCTGCGGGGGAGGCTCTTCCTCTGGAGGAGCAGATCAACCCCCTGCTGCCCAAGAACTATGACATCGTCTGGTCCATTGTCCCGCTCATTGTCATCCTGGTGCTGTTTTGGAAGCTCGTGCTTCCGAAGTTCCAGGAGGTCCTGACCGAGCGGGAGGACCGGATTGAGGGCGGCATCGAGCGTGCCGAGGCCGCGCAGGCCGAGGCCAAGGCCGCTCTCGAGAAGTACAACAGCCAGCTCGCCGAGGCCCGCACCGAAGCCGCCAAGATCCGCGATGAGGCCCGAGTCCAGGGTCAGAAGATCATCGCCGAGGCGACCTCGAAGGCCAACGACGAGAGCGCACGAATCATCGAGTCCGGTGAGAAGCAGCTGGCGGCCCAGCGTGAGCAGGTCGTCGCCGAGCTGCGCAAGGAGATGGGGCAGAACTCGATCAACCTCGCGGAGCGTCTGCTCGGCGAGCAGCTGTCCGACGACGTCAAGAAGTCGGGCACGATCGACAGCTTCCTCAGCAACCTTGACACCGTGGCCACGGCCGGAAAGTAGGCGACATGCACGCAGCTAGCCGCGAATCTTTGGCGCAGCTCCGCACGGAGCTGGACGCCGCCGTCGGCGGTGCCACCGTCTCCGTCGCGAACGCGGCCCAGACCGGCTCCGAGCTTTTCGACGTCGTCGAAACCCTCGACTCCGACCGCGGCCTGCGTGTCGCCGTCGCCGACCAGTCGGTTACGGCGGAGCAGCGCTCCGGAATCATCCGGAGCCTGTTCGCTGGAAAGGTGTCCGAGACGACCCTCAAGGTCATCACCGACGCCGCCACGCAGACCTGGTCGAACTCGCGCGAGTTCCGCGCGGGCCTGGTGGAGCTGGGCCGTCGCGCCCTGCTGCGCTCCGCCGAGGGCCAGGGCCAGCTGGAAACGGTCGAGGACGAGCTGTTCCGTTTGGGCAGCATCCTCGTCAACGAGCCGCAGCTCGAGCAGCTGCTGGCCGACAAGGCAGCGACCCCCGAGGCGAAGCGGGGTCTTCTGGCCTCCGTGCTGTACGGCAAGGTCACCTCGGTGACCGAGGCGTTGGCGCTGCAGGCCGTCGGGCGCCCCGAGAAGCGCCCCGCGGACGACATCGACTCCCTGTCCCGGCTTGCCGCCGGCCTCCGGAATCGCACCGTCGCCCGTGTGACCAGTGCAACCGCTATCTCCCCGGAGCAGCAGCGTGCGCTGGCGGACAAGCTCGGCCGGCTTTACGGCGAAGAGATGTCCATCCACACCGAGATCGATCCGTCGATCCTCGGTGGACTGGTCATCCGGGTCGGCGATGAGGTCATCGACGGCAGCCTTTCGACGAAGCTCGAGAAGCTGCGCGTCGGCCTCGGCTGACGGATGGTTTGACGAAATTTCACTGGAAGTAGAATTTACCGAGAGCAGGAAGAACATGGCGGAGCTGACGATCTCCTCCGACGAGATCCGTAGCGCGATTGCGAATTACACCTCGAGCTACTCCCCGGAGGCCTCCCGGGAGGAGGTCGGCGTGGTCATCAGTGCTGCTGATGGCATTGCGCAGGTTGCGGGTATGCCGTCGGTCATGACCAACGAGCTTCTCGAGTTCCCGGGCGGCGTCATCGGCGTCGCACAGAACCTCGACACCGACAAGGTCGGCGTCGTGGTCCTGGGCAACTTCGAGTCGCTCGCCGAGGGCGACGAGGTCAAGCGGACGGGCGATGTCCTGTCCATCCCGGTCGGGGACAATTTCCTCGGCCGCGTTATCAACCCCCTGGGCCAGCCGATCGATGGCCTGGGCGACATCGAGGCCGAAGAGGACCGCGTCCTGGAGCTCCAGGCCCCGTCCGTGCTGCAGCGTCAGCCGGTCGAGGAGCCGATGGCCACCGGCATCAAGGCCATCGACGCGATGACCCCGATCGGTCGTGGTCAGCGACAGCTGATCATTGGTGACCGCAAGACCGGCAAGACCGCGGTCTGCCTGGACACCATCCTCAACCAGAAGGCGAACTGGGAGTCCGGCGATCCAACGAAGCAGGTGCGCTGCATCTACGTCGCGATCGGCCAGAAGGGCTCGACCATCGCCGGCGTGCGCAAGACCCTCGAGGAGCACGGCGCCCTCGAGTACACCACCATCGTGGCCGCCCCGGCCTCCGATGCCGCCGGGTTCAAGTGGCTGGCCCCCTTCGCGGGTGCCGCCCTGGGCCAGCACTGGATGTACCAGGGCAAGCACGTCCTGGTCATTTACGATGACCTGACCAAGCAGGCCGAGGCCTACCGTGCCATCTCCCTGCTGCTGCGTCGTCCGCCGGGACGTGAGGCGTACCCGGGTGACGTCTTCTACCTGCACTCCCGTCTGCTGGAGCGTGCGGCGAAGCTGTCCGACGACATGGGCGCCGGTTCGCTGACCGCCCTGCCGATCATCGAGACCAAGGCCAACGACGTCTCCGCCTTCATTCCGACCAACGTGATCTCGATCACCGACGGTCAGGTCTTCCTGGAGTCGGACCTGTTCAACCAGGGCGTCCGCCCGGCCATCAACGTCGGTGTCTCGGTTTCCCGAGTCGGCGGTGCGGCCCAGACCAAGGGCATGAAGAAGGTCTCCGGCAACCTGCGTCTGGACCTCGCGTCCTACCGCGACCTCGAGGCGTTCGCGATGTTCGCGTCCGACCTCGACGACGCTTCGAAGCGTCAGCTCGAGCGCGGCCAGCGTCTGGTCGAGCTGCTCAAGCAGAAGGAGAACGAGCCGCAGGCGGTGGAGTACCAGATGGTCTCCATCTACCTGGCCGGCGAGGGCGAGTTCGACGACGTCCCGGTCGAGGACGTTCGCCGCTTCGAGTCCGAGCTGATGGAGTACCTGTACTCCAACAACGACGCCGTGTTCCAGCAGATCGAGGGTGGCACGCCGTTCTCCGACGAGTCGAAGTCGGCTCTGAAGAGCGCCGTCGCCAACTTCAAGAAGGGCTTCCAGACTTCCGATGGCGCGCCCGTCGTGAAGGAGGCTCCGGCGGAGCCGCTCGCCGAGGGCGAGAAGACCAAGGAGCAGATCTCGGTCTCCCGCAAGTCCGCCGCGAAGTAGTCGGGGCGTGTTTGCAATGACCGTTATCGAAAAAGAAGGGAGGCGTTAGAACATGGCGAATCTTCGTGAGCTTCGCGACCGAATCAAGTCTGTGAACTCGACCAAGAAGATCACCAAGGCACAGGAGCTGATCGCGACGTCGCGCATCACCAAGGCGCAGCGACGCGTCGCCGACTCCCAGCCCTACGCCGACGAGATCGAGCGCGTCATCGGCCGCCTCGCCTCGGCTTCCTCGCTTGATCACCCGATGCTGCATGAGCGCGAAGGCGCGAGCCGTGCCGCGATTCTCGTGGTGACGTCCGATCGCGGCATGTGCGGCGGTTACAACCACAACGTCCTGAAGAAGGCCGCGGAACTCCGCGCGTCGCTGAAGGAAGAGGGTTACGAGACCGTCACCTACGTCACCGGGCGCAAGGGCATCGACTACTACGATTTCCGCGAGATGCCGATCGCCGGCAGCTGGGAGGGCTTCTCCCAGGATCCGGATTACGACCTGACCCACGACGTCCGTCGTCACCTGATCGACGGTTTCGTGGCGTCCTCCGACGGTGAGGCGAAGTACCGCGAGGGACTTCGCGTCGCCGAAGGCCAGGGCGTCCAGGGCTTCGACCAGGTCCACGTCGTGTACACGGAATTCGTGTCGATGCTGTCCCAGACCCCGCGGGCGCACCAGATGCTGCCCATCGAGCCGGTCATCGAGACCGAGGAGATCGAGCTGGGCGAGGACATGCTTTCCGACGGTGCCGGCGAGCTGCACCCGGACTACGAGTTCGAGCCGGACGCCGACACGCTGCTGGCCGAGCTGCTTCCGCAGTACGTGTCCAAGAGCCTGTTCGCCGTGATGCTCGAGGCCGCCGCCTCCGAGTCCGCGGCGCGACGCAACGCCATGAAGTCCGCGACCGACAACGCGACCGAGCTGGTCAAGGACCTCTCGCGCGTGGCCAACCAGGCCCGTCAGGCGCAGATTACCCAGGAAATCACAGAGATCGTCGGTGGCGCCGGTGCGCTCGACGACAGCGGAGAAAGTGACTAGATATGAGCACAGCTCTCAATGAGCAGAACACCGCGACGGCCACTGGCCGCATCGTGCGTGTCATCGGTGCCGTCGTCGACGTGGAGTTCCCGCGTAACGAGCTCCCGGCACTGTACAACGCGCTGACCGTGGAAGTGACCCTTCCGTCGGTCGCCAAGACGATCGTCCTCGAGACGGCGCAGCACCTGGGCGACAACCTGGTGCGCACCATCGCCATGGCCCCGACCGACGGTCTGGTCCGCGGCGCCGAGGTCACCGATACGGGCAAGCCGATTTCGGTTCCCGTCGGCGACGTCGTCAAGGGCCACGTCTTCAACGCCATGGGCGACTGCCTGGATGAGCCGGGCCTGGGTCGCGACGGCGAGCAGTGGGGCATCCACCGCGAGCCGCCGGCCTTCGACCAGCTCGAGGGCAAGACCGAGATCCTGGAGACGGGCATCAAGGTCATCGACCTGCTGACCCCGTACGTCAAGGGCGGCAAGATCGGCCTGTTCGGTGGCGCCGGCGTCGGCAAGACCGTTCTGATCCAGGAGATGATCACCCGTATCGCGCGTGAGTTCTCCGGTACGTCGGTGTTCGCCGGCGTCGGTGAGCGCACCCGTGAGGGCACGGACCTCTTCCTCGAGATGGAGGAGATGGGCGTGCTGCAGGATACGGCCCTCGTCTTCGGCCAGATGGACGAGCCGCCGGGAGTCCGTATGCGCGTCGCGCTGTCGGGCCTGACCATGGCGGAGTACTTCCGTGACGTGCAGCACCAGGACGTGCTGCTCTTCATCGACAACATCTTCCGCTTCACGCAGGCCGGTTCCGAGGTGTCGACCCTGCTGGGCCGCATGCCTTCGGCCGTGGGTTACCAGCCGACGCTGGCCGACGAGATGGGCGTCCTCCAGGACCGCATTACGTCGACCAAGGGCCGTTCGATTACGTCTCTGCAGGCCGTCTACGTGCCCGCCGACGACTACACCGACCCGGCTCCGGCGACCACCTTCGCCCACCTCGACGCCACCACGGAGCTCGACCGCTCCATCGCGTCGAAGGGCATTTACCCGGCCGTGAACCCGCTGACCTCGACGTCTCGCATCCTCGAGCCGTCCATCGTCGGCGAGGAGCACTACCGCGTGGCGCAGCAGGTCATCAACATCCTGCAGAAGAACAAGGAGCTCCAGGACATCATCGCGATCCTGGGCATGGACGAGCTGTCCGAAGAGGACAAGATCACCGTCCAGCGTGCCCGCCGCATCCAGCGATTCCTGGGCCAGAACTTCTTCGTCGCGGAGAAGTTCACCGGCCTGCCGGGCTCCTACGTGCCGCTGAAGGACACCATCGTGGCCTTCGACCGCATCTGCAAGGGCGACTTCGACAACTACCCGGAGATGGCCTTCGACGGCCTGGGCGGCCTCGACGACGTCGAGAAGAAGTACGCCGAGATGCAGAAGAAGTAAGGGGCGTTCCACATGGCTGACATCGCCACCGAACTGGTCGCCGTCGAGCGCAAGCTCTGGGAGGGCAAGGCCACTTCCGTGACGGCCGAGACCACCGAGGGTGAGATCGGCGTGCTGCCCGGCCACCAGCCGTTCCTCGGCCAGCTGGTCGAAAACGGCACGGTGACCATCCGGACCGACGACGGCCAGGTTCTGGTCGCCGCCGTCCAGGGCGGGTTCCTCTCCGTGTCCACGAAGAAGATCACCGTCCTCGCCGACAAGGCGGTTTGGGCCGACGAGGTCGACGTCTCCGACGCCGAGTCCCGCCTCCAGTCGGACGACCCGGACGTCAAGGCTCGGGCACAGTCCGAGCTGCGCGCCACGCGCCGCGCTTCGGGTGCCGCCTAGGCGGTAACCGGTCGCACGACCAGGTTCTCCACCCGCATCAGCGAGAGGGGGGGGCGCCGGAATCACACGAGAGTGTGGGGCCGGCGCCTCCTTTTTCGTTTTACCCTGGGCCCAGCTTCCATTAAGATTTCCTTAATTCCCGTGTTCTTCCGGGGCCGCGGATTCCCTGCGCGGTGGACGGAGTCGAGCGAATCGAGGTCGGTGTGGACGCCCTGAACGTCTTCGTGGTGGTCGTGGCCTTCGTCCTGCTGCTCGGGGGAGCGCTGGCGATGTGGCGGTTCACCAAGTTGCGCTCCAAGGGCACGCCGGTGATCATCCGCCCGATTCCCGCCCAGGACGGCGCCGCGTGGCGCCATGGGGTGATGACGTACAACGAGGGCACCGCGCTGGTGTACAAGCTTCGTTCGCTTCGTCCGGGTGCCGATCTTTCCTTTCCCCGCAACGATGTCGAGATCCTCTCGCGCAGAGAGCCGACCGACGTCGAGGCGGGTTTTTTCGATTCAGGGCTCCACGTCGTCGCGCTGGCGGTGGCCGGCCAGGGGGAGTGGGAGCTGGCCGTCGACGATTCGGGTGACACGGCGCTGGTGGCGTGGGTGGAATCCTCGCCGTCCGCGCGTCAGACCCGCACCCTGCCGACGAACATCGAAGAGCGTTTCCGCCGCGTTCGGGGCCGCGCCCGGCGCCAGGGCCGGTAACGCGCGCGCTTTCCGTCTCCCGGGGCCGTGAATCACGGGCGGAACGCCGACCGTTAGGGTGTGGGGCATGCGTCTCGTCATCGCCCGCTGCACGGTCGACTACGTCGGTCGGCTCACCGCCCATCTTCCGGAGGCCCCGCGCCTGCTCATGGTCAAGGCCGACGGATCGGTGTCCATTCACGCCGACGATCGGGCCTACAAGCCCCTGAACTGGATGACCCCGCCGTGTTCGCTGTCCGAGCAGCCGATTCTCGACGAGTCCGGAGAAGACACGGGCGAGTTGTTGTGGGTCGTGGAGAACTCCAAGGGGGAGCAGTTGCGCATCACCATTTCCGAGGTGCTTTCCGACGACTCCCACGAGCTCGGCGAAGACCCGGGCTTGGTCAAGGATGGCGTGGAGACACACCTGCAGGAGTTGCTCGCGGAGCATTTCACCACCTTCGGCGAGGGCTGGACGCTGATCCGCCGGGAGTACCCGACGGCGATCGGCCCGGTGGACCTGCTGGGCCGTGACGCGGACGGGGCGACGGTGGCGGTGGAGGTCAAGCGCCGCGGCAACATCGACGGCGTGGAGCAGTTGACGCGGTACCTGGACATGCTCAACCGCGACGAGATGCTCGCCCCGGTCGCCGGCGTCTTCGCCGCCCAGGAGATCAGGCCGCAGGCGCGCACGCTGGCCGAAGACCGCGGCATCCGGTGCGTCGTGGTCGACTACGACGCCCTGCGCGGCACCGAATCCAACGAATTGCGGCTTTTCTAGCGGGTAGCGTCTCTTTCAACGGCGACTGTTCCAGCGACGTCGCAACGACCGGGCACGCCGACTCGGCCCACCGGGCCGGGCGAACCCGGCGCAGGAAACGGAGGGCAGGAACGTGGGACGGGGCAAGAAGCGCAGGCGCGGGCCGTCGCAAAGCAAAGGCGGCGCACACCGCCCGCTGCCGATCCTCGGCGCCTTCCAGACCACGCGCACCGAATCCGGGCCGGGCAGGCTCGCGGGGGAGGACTTCAACGTGCGCGACGTCGCCTCCGGGCAGGCCACGAAGTGGTACCGGTGCCCGGGCTGCGACCAGGAGATTCCGCCGGGCGTGGCGCACATCGTGGCGTGGCCGGCCGATTACGGGGGACGCGCCGACGACCGTCGGCATTGGCACCGCAACTGCTGGGGCAAGCGCGCCGACCGGGGCATCACGCGACGCTGGGGCTAGGCACCCCCGAACGGACGGAAACGGACATCGTCGGGAATGCGGGGTATTCCGTTCGGTCACGGCCGGGAGTAGTCTGAATCAAGACAGTTCCGGAAACGGGCCACGGCTCGGACATGACCGCACGACCCGCGGTGTGCAGCGGGAACGCGGCCCCGAACGGCCACGCGCTTCCGGCAGCACCCGCGGTTCGCCCGACGGCCGCCGCGGCCGACGAAAGGGACACCATGGCCGGATCGGTCGAGTCCACGGCAGCATTCATCCTCGACAAAGTCGGTGGGCCGGACAACATTACCTCCGTGACCCACTGCGCCACCCGCCTGCGCTTCCACCTCCGAGACCTGTCCAAGGCGGACCAGGAGGCCATCGACGCCGATGACGAGGTCCTCGGCGTCGTGCCCCAGGGATCCACCGGGCTGCAGGTCATCATGGGCGGCGACGTGGGCAACTACCACCAGGCCCTCATGCGGCAGCCCGGCATGGGCGACGCGGAGAGGGAAGAAGGCACGAAGACCACGTCGCGCGGCCCCAAGACCGGTGCCGACGGGAAGAAGGAGTACGACGGCGTCCGCGGCAAGTTCGGCTGGGTCGACTACTGCTTCGAGTTCCTGTCCGACACGTTCCGGCCGGTGCTGTGGGCGCTGCTCGGCGCGTCGCTGATCATCACCCTGCTGGTGCTGGCCGACACGTTCGGAATCCAGGACTTCAGCCCCGCCGACGGCGAGACCCTGCCGCCGACGTGGCAATTCCTGCACGCGATGTGGCGGTCGGTGTTCTACTTCCTGCCGATCATGGTCGGCGCGACGGCGGCGCGGAAGCTTGGCGCGAACGAATGGGTCGGCGCCGCGATCCCCGCGGCCATGCTCACGCCGGAGTTCATCGCCCTCGGCGACCAGGGCGACACCGTCACCGTCTTCGGGCTGCCGATGGTCCTCAACGACTACGCCGGGCAGGTCTTCCCGCCGCTGTTCGCCGCGGTGGTGCTGTACTTCGTGGAGAAGGGCCTGAAGAAGATCATCCCCGGCGCCATCCAGATGGTGTTCGTGCCGTTCTTCTCGCTGCTGATCATGATTCCGGTCACCGCGTTCGTCGTCGGCCCGTTCGGCATCGGCCTGGGCAACGGCATCTCCAACATGCTGCTCGCCATCAACGAGTTTTCTCCGTTCATCCTGGCCATCGTCGTGCCGCTGATCTACCCGTTCATGGTCCCGCTGGGACTGCACTGGCCGCTCAACGCGATCATGATCCAGAACATCGCGACGCTGGGCTACGACTTCATCCAGGGCCCCATGGGCGCGTGGAACTTCGCGTGCTTCGGCCTGGTCACCGGCGTGATGATCGTCGCCATGCGGGAAAAGGACGCCTCCATGCGCCAGGTGTCTTCGGGCGGCATGTTCGCCGGCCTGCTCGGCGGCATCTCGGAGCCGAGCCTTTACGGCGTGGTGCTGCGCTTCAAGAAGACGTACCTGCGGCTGCTGCCCGGCTGTTTCGTCGGCGGCGTGGTCATGGGCCTGTTCAACGTCAAGGCGAAGGCGTTCGTGTTCACGTCGGTGCTCACCGTCGGCGCCTTCGATCCGCTGGGCGGCTACGTCATCGGCATCGCCGCGGCGTTCTTCACGTCGCTGCTGCTGGTGGTGTTCTTCGATTACCGGTCGGCGGACGAGAAGGCCGAGGCCCACGAGCGCATCGCCCGGGAGCGCGCCGCCGCGATGGCGGAGGTGGAGGAGGCCGCGAACGCGCCTGTGCCGGAGTCTGCGGACGCCGCTTCTTCGCGTGACGACGCCGACGTTTCCGCCGCAGGGGCCGGGGCCGCGGGTGCGGGCGCCGCGACCGCCGTTGCGGTGAAGGACGTCGACGCGGACGCCGCCGTCGACCTCGCCATCGCCGCCCCCATGAGCGGCACGCTGCTGCCGCTGTCCGAGGTGCCCGATGCCGCGTTCGCCGCCGGCAAGGTGGGCAAGGGCGCGGCCATCGATCCCGACGGCGACGTCGTGGTCGCACCCGCCGACGGCAAGGTCATGGTCACCTTCCCGACCGGCCACGCCGTCGGCCTCAAGCTCGACAACGGCCTGCAGGTCCTCGTCCACATCGGCGTCGACACCGTGAACATGGACGGCGAAGGCTTCAAATTCCTCGTGGCCAAGGGCGACCGCGTCACCGCCGGCACGCCGCTGGTGCGCTTCGACCGCGACGCCATCGTCGCCGCCGGCTACTCGCCGATCACCCCGGTGCTGGTGACCAACCACAGGAAATTCGCGGGGGTCGACGTCGTCGCAAAGCAGGGGCCCATCGCAATCGGCGACGCCCTGCTCGAGGCGCCCCCCAAGCCGCCGAAGCCGGAGGCCTGACCTGACGCCCTGGGCGTAGAGCCCCGCTATCCCACCTCGAATGACGTAACCCACCCGCAATAGCGGGTGGGTTACGCCATTCGAGGGGGGTTTGGCCGATTTCATGGAACCGATCCACCGCGAACCGCGTCTAAGTCATCGAGGAGACCACCGGCGGCGACCACCAGGTCGACTGCCCGGTGGCGAGGCAACTGACGAAAAGGGGCGAAACTCGATGACGGGGGAGCGGGAATCACTGGTCACGCATGCGGAGACCGGATTGATGCTGAGCTCGATGCAGGGGGAGTCCGGACCGCGGCTGCTGCAGGCGGCGCTGAGGGACGGGCGGATCGAACGAATCACGAGAGGCGTATACGCGACCGTGGAGGCCAGGGCCCGGCACGAGACCTTCATGCTGCTCGCCATGGCCATCGGGCTGACCAACCGCGCGGCGATAGTCACCGGCCCGGCGGCCGCCGCCATCATGGGGTTCGCGTTCATCATCCCGGACGACGGACGCGTGGACGTGCTCGCCATCGGGTCGAAGGATCGCCGGGCGGGACGCTCGGTAGCGCGGCACGCGGTGACGGGGATCGGTACCCCGTGCATTTCGCGGGGCGTCCGCGTGACGTCACCGGCCCGGACGGCGCTGGAAACGTGCCTCCTGCACGGGATCAAGGCCGGATTGGTGGTCGTCGAATCCGTGCTGTGGAAGGGGAGCGCCGATGCCGCAGCCCTGGCCGCGGAACTGCGGGCCATGGGCAGGCGGCGCGGAATCGGGTCCGCGCGGCGGGTGCTAGCGTTGGCCTCGAATCGCAGCCAATCAGCGGGTGAATCACTCGTGCGCTGGTGCATCGACCGAGCCGGGCTGCCACAGCCGCTGCAGCAGGTGGCGGTATTCGACCGGCATGGGAACTCGCTCGCCGTGGTCGACTTCTTCTGGCCCGAGCTGGGCCTGGTCATCGAATTCGACGGTCTGGTGAAGACCTCCGGCGAGTATGGGGATCCTGTGCAGGTGGCCCGAAAGCAGCTCGAGAGGCAGGACCTTCTGCTGCACGCCGGATTGCGCGTCATGCGCCTTGGGTGGGCTGACGTGTTGTCCGGGCGGTGCGTGCCCGTCCTGCTCGACGCGTACCGGCAGCGCCGTGCCCAAGGATCCGACTTCACCGGCCAGCACCGCCTCGCCGATGTGGCGTCGATGTCGCGGCGGTGAGGAGGACGCGAGGAGGCGGAGCGACACGGGAGCGAAGGCGGTGTGCAGGCGGTGCGCGCCTGGCGCACGAACTAACCCACCTCGAATGCCTTAACCCACCCGATACAACTGGTGGGTTAAGTCATTGGAGGTGGGTTAACGGGACGGGGGGCGCAGCTTCGCGGGAACGGCGCCCTGCTACCCGGGAATCTCGTCCGTCGGGTAACCGGTCGTCGGGCCCTCGGAGCCCGGCCTCCAACCGAGCTCGGGCGCGACGTGCTCGGCGAAGGCCGACAACAGGTGCAGGTTGTAGTCCACGCCGAGCTGCGAGGGGATGGTCAGCATCAGCGTGTCGGCGCTCATGACGGCTTCGTCGGCCAGGAGCGCCTCCACGAGCTGATCGGGTTCGCCAGCGTAGCTCTTGCCGAACGTCGACCGGAAACCGTCGATGACGCCGATCTGGTCGCGGCCCTGGGCCTCGCGGATGAACAGCTGACGGTCGACGTCGGTAATGATCGGGAAAACGCTGCGGCTCACCGACACCCGCGGCGTCCACTCGTGGCCGGCCTCCGCCCACGCGGCGCGGTAACGGGCGATCTGCTCGGCCTGCAGCGACGCGAACGAGTCGCCGGTGGCCTCGGTGAGCAGGGTGGAGCTCATGAGGTTCACGCCCTGCCGCGCCGCCCATTCGGCCGTGTCCCGGGAACCCGCGCCCCACCAGATCCGCGAGGCGAGACCGGGGGAGTGCGGCTCGACCCGCAGGTACTGGTTTGGCCCGAACTGGGCGGGGTCGGCGGTGGCCAGGCGCTCGCCGCGCACGGCCCGCAGGAACAGATCGAACTTCTCGCGGGCGATGTCCGCGCCGCGCGGGTCGGTGGAGCCGTCGTAGCCGAAGGCCTCCCAGCCGCGCAGGGCGGGTTCCGGCGATCCCCGGGATACGCCGAGCGCCACGCGTCCGCCAGAGAGCAGATCCAGGGCGCCGGCCTCTTCCGCGAGGTACAGCGGGTTTTCGTACCGCATGTCGATCACGCCGGTGCCGACCTCGATGTGCTTCGTCCGTGCGGCGATGGCCGACAGCAGCGGCATGGGCGACGCCGCCTGACGGGCGAAGTGATGGACGCGGAAGTACGCGCCGTTGACGCCGATCTCGTCGGCGGCGACGGACAGCTCGACTGCCTGGGTGAGCATGTCCGCGGCGTCGTGGCCGGAGCCGGGGCTTCCGTAGTGGCCGAATGACAGGAACCCGAAAGATTTCATGTCCATGTCAACAAAGCGGGGGCGGGCGCTATTCCCGAAGCCGCACGGGCCGGCTAGATTTTCTTCTTGCGCGCCTTGACGACGACCAGCACCAGCAGGCCGATCGTGAACCACAGAAGATAGCGGTTGACCACGTTGATCACCTCGAGCACCTGATCGCCGAAGGTGTGGCCCAACCACATGAACAGACCGTTGACCGCCAGGACGCTGAGCGCGTTGATGGCCATCACGACGCCGAGTCCGACCTTCAGCAGCCCGGCGATGGCGTTGAGCACGGTGCCCGGCACCGGCCCCGGGCAATAGCCCAACGGCACGAGCCCCAGGATGACTGCCGTGGTCTTGCCGCTTTCCTTGGTCAGCGCCTTGGTGAAGAACGTGCGCGCCCGCGGCATGTACTGCAGCGACATGTCGATGAACTCCATGCCCCACCGCTTGCCCATCAGCCAATAGACGGGCACGAACTTCAACGCGCCCACCAGCGACGCCGCGAGGTAGAACCACCAGTCGCCGTTGCCGACCGACGCATTCGCGCCGGACACGGTGGCGCTGGTGTACCCGCCGATGAGCAGCGAATACGCCAGTGGATGCGACAGCAGCCACGCCCGCAGCGCCAACATGGCCATGGAGTAGACGCCCATGGCCATGAGGAGGACGAACAGGAGCTTGTCCATCGGCTCCGGGTTCTTCATGAAGTCGGGGAGCTCGGGCTCGTCCCCGCCACCTCCGGAGGCGTGGTGGCGCCGGTCGTTTCGCTGTTCGGTCACGACAGTGAGAGTAGACCAGCCCCCGGATCCGCCGGACCCTGCACCTACTTGGCGGGCTCGACCAGCTCGAGCAGCACGCCGCCCGCGTCCTTCGGGTGGACGAAGTTGATGCGGGAACCGGCGGTGCCCTTCTTCGGCACCTCGTAGAGCACGCGGGTGCCCTGCTCCTTCAGGTGCGCCATCAGGGCGTCCATGTCGGTGACGCGCAGGGCGTACTGCTGGATGCCGGGGCCCTTCTTGTCCAGGTACTTCGCGATGGTCGACTCGTCGTTGAGCGGGGCGAGGATCTGGACCAGGGTGCCGCCCTCGACCTTCTCGGCCGGCCCGAGCATGGCCTCGCGGACGCCCTGCTCCTCGTTGACCTCTTCGTGGTAGTTCACGAAGCCCATGTTCGCGCGGTACCACTCGACGGCGGCGTCGAAGTCGGGCACGGCGATGCCGACGTGGTCGACGTGGGTGACGAAGTGGTGGGGGACGGTGACGTTGTTCTCGCTCATGCCTTCCAGAATACGGTGTTTGCCTCGGCGGCGGCGCTACGCTGGGGTGCATGATCGTCGCCTTTTCCGTCGCCCCCGCGTCCGTGGATCCCGATGAGGGGATGTCCGCGGCCGTCGCCGAGGCCGTCCGGGTGGTTCGCGAGTCGGGCTTGCCCAACGAAACCAACGCCATGTTCACTCTCGTCGAGGGCGAGTGGGATGAGGTGATGGACGTCGTCAAGCGCGCCACCGAAGCCGTGTCGTCCGTCGCGCCGCGCACGTCGCTGGTGCTCAAGGCCGACATTCGCCCGGGGTTCACGGGGCAGTTGTCGGCGAAGGTGGATGCGGTGGAGCGTCGCCTCGCGGAGTAGGCCGCTTTTTTGCTTGACGACGGCCCGTCGTCCCGCCCGACCGGCCGACAGTTTCCCACGACCGTTAGGATCCCATTCCCATGACGCATGCCCACGGACATTCCCATAGCCACTCGCACTCACACGGACACTCCCACGGCGGCCACCGCTCGTGCTCGACGCCTCCGCCGCCGCCGGGCACCGTGGATCTGGAGGCCCTGAAGCGCGAGGCCGACGCCCGGGCCGAGGCGGAAAAGCGCATCTCCGACCAGGGGGAGGGGCTGCCGCCGTTGGTGGAGGCCACCGTCGAGAATTTCGAGCCCGAGGTGGTCATCCGTTCCGAGCAGGTGCCGGTGGTGGTGCTCATCGGCGCGTCGGCGTCGCCGGAGTCGGTGCGGATGCGGCTGCTGCTGGAGGAGATGGCGCGGGAGGCGAACCTCAACTGGATCGCCGCCTGGGTGGATGCGGACACACAGTTCGACGTCGCCCGCGCCTTCGGCGTGCAGGCCCTGCCGACGGTGGTGGCCGTGGCGATGGGCCAGCCGATCGGCCAGTTCGTCGGCGAACAGACCCGCGAGTACATGGACCAGTGGATCGAGGCGGTCAAGGACGCCACCCGCGGCCGCCTCAAGGGCCTGCCCGCCGGCACCCGCATGATGGGCGAGGGGGAGGAGGGCCCCGACGAGGGCGCCGGCCTGAAGCCCCCGACGGATGATCCCCGCCTGCAGGTCGCCGAGGACAAGCTCAACGAGGGCGACTTCGACGGCGCGGTGGCGGTGTACGACGAGATCCTCCAGTCCGAGCCGGCCAACGCGGAGCTGAAGGCGGCGCGCACCAACGTGGCGTTCCTCGCCCGGGCCCAGAAGATCGACCGTTCCTCCGACCCGGTCGCCCGCGCCGACGCGGACCCGAAGAACGTGGAGCTGGCGCTGGACGCCGCCGACGTGGAGATGCTCGTCGGCGATCCGGCGCAGTCGCTCGAGCGTCTGCTGGTGCTGCTGCCGACGGTGTTCGGCGACGATCGCACCGCCGTCAAGGACCGACTGCTGGATCTGCTGCAGCTTTTCGACGCCGCCGATCCCGTCGCCCTCGACGCCCGCCGTCGGATGGCCAGCGCGCTGTTCTAGAACCCGGGGCGGACGGGGCGGGGCGGGGCCGGACGGGAGAGTGCCCCCGGCTCAGGCGTCCTGGTGGGTGTACGGCCAGTCGTCGGGGGCGACGAAGTACCAGACCGACGCCATGACCGCGGCCACCGAGATCGTCAGAACGGCTCCCAGGGCCACTTGCGTGGCCCAGTGTCGGGCGCGGAACCATTCCTCGGCGTCGTCGTAAAGCCGGGCCAGCCGCACGTTGAGCCGCCGCATGGGCGGATGGACCAACGACAGCAGGCCCAGTGACACGAAGATCAACAGCCAGCCGGGCGCCGGCGTGGGCAAAATGACGACGCCCACGATGAGCAGGCAAAACCCCAGGACGAGCAGGATCGGGGACAGGACGGGGCCGTACCAACGCCGCCGCATCCGCTCGTGGCGGACCTTCATCCGGTCCATCAACCGGCTGATCCTCTCCTCCACGGGCCCTCCCTTCCGATGCTCGCGTCCGTGCCGCGCGTCCGTCCAGCAACCGTTCGGTGGTTCGGGCGCATATTCCCACGATTTTGTCATCCCGGGGCCGTGCGCGCCCGTCGAAAACACGGGGAAGCCGCTCCCGCACCGGCATATGGGGGGATTTTCGGGTGCGTCCGTTGGAAGCCGATGCTTGACGACGGCCGTGACCTGGTACTCTGCCGACGTTCACCGAAGAAGAAACGTCGACGCCCGACTTCCGGAAGCGGACCGGGCGTCTTTTCGCGGCCCGAACGCGCCAGCCCGACGGGATGCGGCGCCCGGGGCGACACCCAGGAGACGATGATGCGAGCACGAACGGGGACGGCGAGGAAGGTCCCCGGACTCATCCTGGCCGGCATGACGGTCACCGCGCTGCTGGCCGGCTGCACGATCGGCGGCGGCGACGCCCCCGCCACCGAGAACCCGACGGCCACCGTCGAATCCGTCGACGGGTGGGACCCGTCGGAGGAAGTGGAGTGGACCGACGCGCAGAAGATCCTCGACGACGCCGTCGACGACTTCTACGACCTGTACGGCATCGACCTGGCCGTCTACCTCCGCGTCATCGACGGCCCGTACCGCGGCCTGACCGCAGCGGCCGGCGGCGACGAAAAGCAGTACTCGGCGTCGACCATCAAGGCCCCGCTCGTCGTCACCGCGCTGAACACTTTCGGCGACGACCTCGACGAGATCGTCACCGTCGACTGGGAGGACGCCGTCGGCGGCAGCGTCATCGGCCCGGGCGACTACACCGTGGACACGTTGGTGCGCTACGTGATGGCCTACTCCGACAACACCGCCGCCAACGGCCTCATCGACGCCGTCGGCGGATTCGATGCGGTCAACGACGTCATCGAGGCGGCCGGCGTCGACGGCGAGCGCTACCACCTGGGCAACAAGATGAACATCCCGAACCCCTCCGGCGACCGTTCGTGGATCTCGCCGAGCCAGGCCGCGCTGTTCATGGCGCGGATCCAGGAAGTCGCCGACGGGCGCGGCGACCACGACTTCATCGACCGGGACACCGCGCAGCAGGCGCTGACGTACCTGACGTATGGAGGGGCGCAGAAGTTCGCCATGTACGTCGGTTCCGCCGTGCAGAAGACCGGCGACACCGGCGAAGGCACCAATGACCACGGCATCCTCTACACCGCCGCGGGCCCCGTGGCCTACGGCATCACGACCCGCTTCGGGACCCCTATGAACGAACTCACCGACGCGCTGCTCGGCCAGCTCGGCGGGCGGATCGCCCCGCTGTTGCCGGACTACAACCGCCTCGACGACGACGGGAAGCCCGTGAGCCCGAAGGACGCCGCGACGTGGAGCGCCGACGAGGACGGCGACGGCATCGCCGACCGACTGGCCGACGCGGACGCCACCGCCGAGCCGCAGTACGACGAGACCCTCGAACCCGACTGGTTCAACCCCTACCGGGCGTCCTAGGCAAGCTGCGCCGCCCGGGATCAGCCCTCGTGGCGGAACCAGATCGCGGTGTTGGCCGGCAGGGTCAGCTCGATGGACTGATCCTGGCCGTTCCAGCCGTGCGACTCGGCCTCCAGGGTGCCGTTGAGGCCGTAGCCCGAACCGGCGTAGCGCTCGTCGTTGGTGTTGAGCACCTCGCGCCACGCACCCGTACGCGGGACGCCGATGCGGTAACGCTCCTGCGTCGCACCGGACAGGTTGAGCACGCACGCTAACGCGGACCCGTCGTCGCCGTAGCGGACGAAGGACAGCACGCTGTTGTTCGTGTCGTCGGCGTTGATCCAGGAGAAGCCCTCCGGACGATCGTCCTGCGACCACAGGGCGTTGGTGTCGCGGTAGATGGCGTTGAGGTCCTTGACCAGCAACTGGATGCCGCGGTGGAACTCGCCGCCCCAGCCCTCGAGGTTGTCCCACGCGATGGACTCGTCATGGTTCCACTCGCGGTTCTGGCCCAGCTCCTGGCCCTGGAACAGCAGCTGCTTGCCCGGGTGGCTCCACATGAAGGACAGCAGGGTGCGCAGGCCGGCTGCCTTGTTCCAGTCGTCGCCCGGCATCCGCTCCCACAGCGAACCCTTGCCGTGCACGACCTCGTCGTGGCTGAACGGCAGGATGAACTTCTCGGAGTAGGCGTAGACCATCGCGAAGGTGATCTCGTGATGGTGGTACGAACGGTGGATCGGATCCTTGGAGAAGTACTCCAGGGTGTCGTTCATCCAGCCCATGTTCCACTTCATGGTGAAGCCCAGGCCCCCGTCCTCGGTCGCGGCGGTGACGCCAGGCCACGACGTGGACTCCTCGGCGATGGTGAGGAACCCCGGGTGGTGCTTGTGCACCGTGGCGTTGAACTCCTGCAGGAACTGCACGGCGTCGAGGTTTTCGCGGCCGCCGTACTGGTTCGGCAGCCACTCGCCCTCGTTGCGGGAGTAGTCGAGGTAGAGCATCGACGCGACGGCGTCGACGCGCACGCCGTCGATGTGGAACTCCTCGGCCCAGTACAGGGCGTTGGCGTACAGGAAGTTGCGGACCTCGTTGCGGCCGAAGTCGAAGACGTAGGTGCCCCAGTCCTTCTGCTCGCCGCGACGCCAGTCCGGGTGCTCGTAGCAGGCGGTGCCGTCGAAGCGGGCCAGCGCCCAGTCGTCCTTGGGGAAGTGGCCCGGAACCCAGTCGACGATGACGCCGATGCCGGCGGCGTGGAAGGCGTCGATGAGGGCGCGCAGCTGATCCGGCGAACCGAAACGGCTGGTCGGGGCGTAGTAGGAGGTGACCTGGTAGCCCCAGGAACCGGCGAACGGGTGCTCGGCGACCGGCATGAACTCCACGTGGGTGTAGCCCATGTCCTTGACGTAGCGCACCAGCTGCTCGGTCATGACCTCGTACGACAGGCCCCGCTTCCACGAGCCGAGGTGGACCTCGTAGATCGACATCGGCTCGGCCCGCCAGTCGGGGGTGGCGCGCTTGGCCATCCACTCGTCGTCCCTCCATCGGTATTCGGACTCGGCGACGACGGAACCGGTGGCCGGCGGGACCTCGGTGGCGAAGGCCATCGGGTCGGCCTTGTCGCGGCGGTGTCCCTCCGGGGTGGTGATGGCGAACTTGTAGACCTCGCCCGGGCCGACGCCCGGGATGAAGACCTCCCACACGCCCGATCCGCCCATGGAGCGCATCGGGTACTGGGCGCCGTTCCACATGCAGAAGTCGCCGATCACCGCCACGCCGCGGGCGTTGGGCGCCCACACGGAGAAGGACACGCCGGACACCTCGCCCAGTTCGGTGTCGTAGGTGCGCGGATGCGCGCCCAGCGCCTCCCACAGGCGCTCGTGGCGGCCTTCGCCGATCAGGTGGAGATCACCCTCCTGGACCGTCGGCAGGAAGCGGTAGGCGTCCGCGCGTTCCTCGACGGAACCGTCGGCCCACGTGACGCGCAGGCGGTAATCGAAGTCCGGCTCACCCGGAACCAATGCCGCGTAGACGTCGTCGCCGACCGGTTCGGCCTCGAATTCTCCCCGGGTGGAGACGACGGTCACCGCGGTCGCGCCGAAAATGCGGGCGCGGATGACGGTGTCGCCGTCGATCAGGTGCGCACCGTAGAACGAGTGGGGGTCGTGGTGCGTGCAGCTGCGGAGACGATCCATGTCTCCGGCCGGGATGGTCAGGCGCGGATCGGTGGGGGCGCTCATGGCGGTCCTTCCAGGTGGATTCCGGTGTATTCGTCGTGGGACGGGCCGAACGGGGATCGGGTCGAACTGTGTTGCGTCGGGGCACGCCGAAGTCCCGACCGGGAATTCGGACGGACCCGCCTCCAGCGTATGCGCGTGTGGCGGGTCCCGTGCCGGGGTGACCCCGGGTGGGGCCGGGGGCGCCGTTTAGCCCTCGTAGTCGGGGACGTCGCGCCACGCCAGCTTGCGGCGCAGGCTCTCGGGCACGTCGGGCAGCTGGACGATGTGGGCCACGTTCGACCACGGCTCGAGGCGGATGAAGTTCTCCTTGCCCCAGTCGAAGCGCTGCCCGGTGATCAGGTCCTCGACGTCCATGCGGTCGGTGCTGCGGCGGCCGATGGAATTCATGTCGATGTCGAGGATGCCCTCCTGGGCGTTCCACGGATCGAGATTGACGACGACCATGACGGCGTCGCCGGTCAGCGGGTCGATCTTGGAGTACGCCAGCAGATTGTCGTTGCCGATGTCGTGGAAACGCAGGGTCCGCAGCTGCTGCAGGGCCGGGTGCTCGCGGCGCAGGGTGTTGAGCAGGGTGATGAAAGGCTCGAGGGAGTCGCCGGATTCCAGCGCGGCGTCGTAGTCGCGGTGGCGCAGCTGGTACTTCTCGCTGTCCAGGTACTCTTCGGAGCCTTCCTTGACCGGCACGTTTTCGTAGAGCTCGTAGCCGGAGTACATGCCCCACAGCGGCGACATGGTCGACGCCAGCGCGGCGCGGATGGCGAAGGCGGCGCGACCGCCCTTGACCAGGAAGTCGTGGAGGATGTCCGGGGTGTTGACCCACAGGGACGGGCGGGCGATGTCGGTGTGCTTGACGATTTCCTCGCCGAACTCCGTCAGCTCCTTCTTCGTGGTCTTCCACGGGAAGTAGATGTAGGACTGCGTGAAGCCGGCCTTGGCCAGGCCGTACAGGCGGGCCGGGGCGGTGAAGGCCTCGGCGAGGAAGATGACCTCCGGGTTGGTTTCGTGGACGGTCTCGATGAGCCATTCCCAGAAGTTGCCCGGCTTGGTGTGCGGGTTGTCCACGCGGAAGACCTTGACGCCGCGCTTGACCCAGAACTTCACGACGCGCAGAACCTCCGCGTAGAGGCCCTTCGGGTCGTTGTCGAAGTTCAGGGGGTAGATGTCCTGGTACTTCTTCGGCGGGTTCTCGGCGTAGGCGATGGTGCCGTCGGGCAGGACGGTGAACCAGTCCGGGTGCGCCTCGGCCCACGGGTGGTCGGGGGCGCACTGCAGGGCCAGGTCGATGGCGACCTCCAGGCCGCGTTCCTCGGCCGCCTTGACGAACTCGGCGAACTCGTCTTCGCCGCCGAGCTTCGGTTCGATGGCGTCGTGGCCGCCGTCGGCCGAGCCGATGGCCCACGGGGAGCCGACGTCGCCCGGCTCCGCGGTCAGGGTGTTGTTGCGGCCCTTGCGGTTGATTTCGCCGATCGGGTGGATCGGGGGCAGGTAGACGACGTCGAATCCCATGCGGGCGGCGCGGTCGAGCTGGGGGAGGGCGGTGGTGAACGTGCCGTGCAGCAGGTTGCCGTCTTCGTCGAAACCGCCGTTGGAGCGCGGGAAGAACTCGTACCAGGAGCCGAACAGGGCCTCGCGGCGCTCGACGAGGACCTTGCGGGTCTTGCCGCGGGTGAGCAGCTCGCGCAGCGGGTGGAGTTCGAGGATGCCGCGGGTCTCGTCGGACAGGGCCGGGGAAACGCGGGCGCGCAGCTCGGCGTCGGAGCGCAGCGACTGGGCCACGCCGCGCAGGTGCGAGCGGTACACGGTGGCGGCGCCGGTGGCGGCGCGGTCGAACAGGCGGGCGCCGATCTCGAGGTCGTTGGCCAGCTCCTCCGCGGACTGCCCGGCCTCGATCTTCTTGATCACGGCGTTGCGCCAGGTGGCCATCGGGTCGGACCAGGCGTCGACGCGGAAGGTCCACAGGCCGGGGGCGTCGGGGACGAAGGTGGCGTTGACCTGGTTGGGGTCGTGGTCGCTGAAGCGCATGGGGATGCGCTGGGTGCGGGCGGCGAAGGAGGACTCCTTCGGGCCCTTGACGTTCAGCGTCGCATTGAGCGCATCGTGGCCCTCGCGCCAGACGACGGCGAAGACGGGGACGACTTCACCGGCCACCGCCTTGGACGGGGTGGCGCCGCCGTCCACCTGGGGTCGTACGTCATCGATTCCGAGTCGTCCGGTCACCTTGGGGGTCTCCTTCGCGTCGCGTTCGTGTCATCCGATGGTGCGTCCACCGTGCGTCCCCGGCGGCGACCTGCCGGCCGCCGCGGATACTCCCTCCAGCGTAGTGGAGGTTCGCCGATCCCACAGGGGAGGAATTCGCCGGTCGGCCCCGATCGGGTAACACCGGACGCCGCGGCCCGGATGCCGCACGTCGGCCGCCACGCGGGGGAGCGCGTCGGGGCGCGGGGCGGGGAAGTGGGGCACGATGGTGACGTGGCTGACTTTGACTCTGACTTCAACGACGACGACTTCGACGAGGACCTGCTGATCGATTTTCGCGGGGTCTCGCTCAAGCGCGGCGGCCGCACCCTGGTCGGCCCGCTGGATTGGCAGGTCGAGCTCGACGAGCGCTGGGTGGTGCTCGGGCCGAACGGCGCGGGCAAAACGTCGCTGATGCGCGTCGCGGCGGCGGAGGAGTTTCCGTCGTCGGGCGTGGCCCGGGTGATGGGGGAGCGTCTGGGGCGCACGGACATGCGGGACCTGCGCACGATGATCGGCTTGACGTCGTCGGCGCTGGCGCATCGGATTCCCGCCGACGAGAAGGTGGCGGACCTGGTCATCTCGGCGTCGTATTCGGTGTTGGGCCGGTGGCGCGAGACGTACGAGGAGATGGACTTCCGCCAGGCCGCGGACATCCTGGAGAAGATGGGCGCCGAGCATCTGGCGGATCGCACGTGGGGGACGTTGTCGGAGGGCGAGCGCAAGCGGGTGCTCATTTCGCGGGCCCTGATGGTCAATCCGGAGCTGCTGCTTCTCGACGAGCCGGGCGCGGGCCTGGATCTCGGCGGGCGCGAGGATCTGGTGGGCTATCTCGGTGATCTGGCGTTGGATGCGGATGCGCCGGCGATCGTCATGATCACCCACCACGTGGAGGAGATTCCGTTCGGTTTCACCCACGCGATGCTTCTCGACGACGGTGGCGTGGTGGCCCAGGGGCTCATCGACGATGTGCTCACGAGTGAAAATCTGTCGAAGGCCTTCCACCAGTCCATTGCGGTGGATCGCATCGACGGCCGGTTCTTCGCGCGCCGGGCGCGCCGGGCCGGTGCGCACCGGAGGAAGGAGTGACCGGCATGGGTGGTTCGCAGAAGAAGGGTGCCGCGATTCCGGCGACCCCGCGGTTGGCGTCGACGGTGTTGTTGGTGCGCGATTCGGTGCACGGCATCGAGGTGTACGTGCAGGAGCGCGTGAGCACCATGAAGTTCGCGGCGAACATGACGGTGTTCCCGGGCGGCGGGGTCGATGCCCGCGACTTCCCGGGCGACGTCGACGGCGACGGCCACGACAGTCCGAGTTTGGCGTGGTCGGGGCATCCGCCGCAGTGGTGGGCGGAGGCGTTCGACGTCGCGCCGGCGACGGCCCGTGCGTTGGTGTGCGCGGCGGTGCGCGAGACCTTCGAGGAGACGGGAACATTGCTGGCGGCGGATGCGTCGGGGGACGTGGTCGTCGATTCGGGGCGGTTCCATGCCCGGCGCAAGGCGTTGGAGTCCCATGAGCTGTCGTTTTCGGACTTCATGGCGGACGAGGGGCTGTGCCTTCGCTCCGACTTGCTGCGGCCGTGGAGCAATTGGGTGACTCCGGAGGGCATGCCCACGCGCTACGACACGTATTTCTTCCTGGCGGCGCAGCCGGAGGGGCAGATCGCAGACGGTGACACGTCCGAGGCGTCGTCGACGGGGTGGTTCCGGCCGACGGCGCTGATGGAGGGTTGGCGCGACCGCAAGGTCGGTCTCATGCCCCCGACGTGGGCGCAGATCAAGCGGCTGGTGCGGTACACGACGGTGGCCGAGGTCCTTGCCGCGGCGGATTCGGGGCAGGAGCCGCCGCATCGCACGACCAGCGATTTCTTCGGGGACCCGTTCATGGACGAGTTCTTCGCGGTGTCCACGCATCTGGGGCATCTGCGGGATCTCGCCGAGCGGGGTCGCCGGTGAGCCTGTCTTCGGCGGAGGTCCGGGCGCTGCTCGCCGATCCCGGGTTGGCGGGGGCCGCCGCGGGCCTCGAGCTTTCCGACGCCTCCCTCCTGGCCGATCTCACGCACCTGCGGGAATCGCTGGGTGAGTCGGCGGAGTTGGCCCGGGCGGTGGTCGAGTTGGAGCGGGGGCGCCGGTCGACGGCGGGAAAACTGCCCGGGTGGTGGCTGCTGGACTCCGATTCCGCGCAGCAGGCCACGCATGCGGCCGTGGCGCGGGCCCGCGCCGAACGCTTGACGACGGCCGTCGGGGAGGGCGTCGCCCCGGGGGTGCATGACGTCACGTGCTCCATCGGCGCGGAGATCGCCGCGTTGACGGAGTACCGGGCCGAATCCGCCGTCGGCGCGTTTCCCGTGCTGGGGTCCGACCTGGACATGGCGCGAGTGCTCATGGCCCGCCACAATGCTCCGGACGCGCACGTCGTCGTCGCCGATGCGCTGGCCCCGGTGAGCGAGGGGATGATCATCGTCGCCGATCCCGCGCGCCGGGCCGGCGGCCGCCGCATCCTCCGGCCGGAGGATCTCCTGCCGCCGTTGCCCGACCTCATCGACGCCTGGCGTGGCCCGGGCGTCCGCCGCAATCACGAGATGGCCGTCAAATGCGCCCCCGGCATCGACTACTCCGACTGGGAGGGCGAAGCCGCCGTCACCTCGGTCGACGGCGGGGTCAAGGAAGCGTGCCTGTACACGCCGGGACTTGCGGCCACACCTCTGGGGGACGGGGGAGACGTCGTCACGCGAAGCGCCCACCTGCTGCGGACCCGGGGCGAGGGCGCCGTCGGGGAACGCTACGACGACACGATGCCCGACGATTGCGGCGTCGGGGATGCGGGGCGCTGGATCATCGACCCCGACGGGGCGGTCGTGCGCGCCGGGCTGGTGCGCCACTACGCCACCGCGCACGGGCTGCGGCAACTCGACGAACGCATCGCCCACCTCACCGGCGACGCCATCCCGCCCGGGGCCTCCGGATTCGAGGTGCTCGAGCAGGTGCCGCTGAAGAAGGTCAAGCGGGCGCTGGCGGCGCGGGACTGCGCATCGGCGGAGATCCTCGTGCGCGGCGTCGACGTAAATCCGGACGTGCTGCGCAGGCAATGGAAGCTCGGCGGGGCGAAGAAGGGCGGCGGGAAAGGCACGCAGCTCGGCGTCGTGATCACCCGGATCGGGTCGACGGCGACCGCCTTCGTGTGCGGCCAACGGCAGTGGGGACCGGAGTCGTAGAGGCGGGGGTACCCGACGTGCGCCTTTGTCACCCTGCGTTAATGGAGATTCACTCAACTAGAAACGAAAAAATATCGACATTGTTACGTGGATCACCTACAGTTCACCCTTGACTCTGTTACCTTCGACACAGAGGGCGCGCCGACCGGCCGCGGTCACGCAAACACCGTTTCGGGTGCGAACATGACCCGCGCCGCGGGTGCGCCGGATAAATTCATGACACGTTCACAGTCACTCAACCAGTAAGGACGACAGACACATGCCGAACATCGTGGTTCTGGTCAAGCAGGTCCCGGACACCTGGTCCGAGCGCAAGCTCGCCGACGACGACTTCACGCTCGACCGCGAAAGCGCCGACGCCGTGCTCGACGAGATCAACGAGAACGCCGTCGAGGCCGCCCTGCAGCTGAAGGAAGAGCACGGCGGCAACGTCACCGTCGCCACCATCGGCCCGGAGCGCGCCGTCGAGGCCCTCCGCAAGGCCCTGTCCATGGGCGCCGACGACGCCGTCATCCTGTCCGACGACGCCCTGGCCGGCTCCGACGCCATCCAGACCGCGTGGGCCCTGTCCACCGTCATCGACGCCATCGGCGACGTCGACCTCATCATCACCGGCAACGCCTCCACCGACGGCGGCACCGGCACCGTCCCGGCCGTGCTCGGCGTCTACCGCGGCCTGCCGGTCCTCACCCACATGCGCTCCGTCTCCGTCGACGGCTCCACCGTCACCGGCGAGCGCGAGACCGAGGACGGCATCCACCAGCTCAAGGCGAACCTCCCGGCCATCGTGTCGGTGACGGAGAAGGCCAACGAGCCGCGCTTCGCCTCCTTCAAGGGCATCATGGCCGCGAAGAAGAAGCCGGTCCGCGAGCTGACCCTGGCCGACGTCGCCGCCGAGGCCGAGCAGGTCGGCCTGGAGAACGCCGCCACCTCGGTGACCTCCGCGACGCCGAAGCCGCCGAAGACCGCGGGCGAGCGCATCACCGACGAGGGCGACGCCGGCGTGAAGCTGGCCGAGTACCTCAAGGCCCAGAAGTTCATCTAAGCGCCCATCGCGAACACCGCACGAACGAACAGCAGGAGAAGAATCACAATGACCGACGTCCTCGTTCTCGTCGACCACAACGATGGCGAACTGAAGAACACCACCGCCGAGCTCCTCACCGCCGCCCGTGCCTTCGGCACCCCCGCGGCCGTGGTTGTCGGCAAGCCCGGCACCGCCGAGAACTTCGCCGAGACCCTCGGCAAGTACGGTGCCGGCGAGATCCTCGCCGCCGAGTCCGATGAGGCCGGCAAGCACCTGATCACCCCCGAGGTCGGCGTCCTCGTGGGCCTGGCCTCCGAGCGCCAGGTCCCCGTCCTCGTCGCCGCCTCCGCCGCCGGCAAGGAGATCGCCGGCCGCGTCGCCGCCCTGACCGGCTCCGGCGTTCTGTCCGACGTCGTGGAGATCAAGGACGACCGCTCCGTGGTCTACTCGATCTTCGGCGGCGAGTTCATCGTCGAGGGTGCCGGCTACGGCGCCTCCCCGGTCTACGCCCTGCGCCCGGGCTCCGTCGACCCGGTCGAGGCCGCCGCCTCGCCGTCCGTCACCGCCGTGGAGTACCCGGCCGCGGACGACACCGCCGTCGAGATCGTGTCCTTCACCCCGGCCGAGGGCGGCGACCGCCCCGAGCTGACCGAGGCCAAGATCGTCGTCTCCGGTGGCCGCGGCGTCGCGTCCGCCGAGGGCTTCGCCGACGTCGTCGAGCCGATGGCCGACGCCCTCGGTGCCGCGGTCGGCGCCTCCCGCGCCGCCGTCGACGCCGACTACTACCCGGGCCAGTTCCAGGTCGGCCAGACCGGCAAGACCGTGTCCCCGGACCTGTACATCGCCCTGGGCATCTCCGGTGCGATCCAGCACAAGGCGGGCATGCAGACCTCCAAGACCGTCGTCGCCGTCAACAAGGACGAGGAGGCGCCGATCTTCGAAATCGCCGACTTCGGCGTCATCGGCGACCTCTTCAACGTGGCCCCGCAGGCCACCGAGGAGATCAAGAAGGCGTAAGCCTTCCCGATCCGCGAAAGGGGCCGTCCGCAGCATGCGGGCGGCCCCTTCGCCGTGCCCGGTGCACCGGCGAGGCCGCGGCGACGCGCTACTCTGTCCGGGATGTCCAGCACCGATGATTCCCGCACCACCCGGCCGCGCCACCACCTCGACCATGCCGCGACGTCTCCGCTGCGCCCGGCGGCCCGCGAGGCGATGATCGCCGCACTCGGCGCCGGCAACCCCAATTCGCAGTATGCGGAAGGGCGGGCCGCACGGAAGATCCTGGAGGAGGCGCGCGAATCCATCGCCGCCGACCTCGGCGCCGAGCCCGTGGAGGTCGTGTTCACCTCCGGAGGCACCGAGGCCGACAATCTCGGTCTGCGCGGCCTGTACCTGGCGTCGGCGGCGAAGTCGGGCGCGCCCGGCACGGTGGTGACCACTCCCGTCGAGCATGACGCGATCCGCAAGGCCGCCGCGCACTTGGCCGAGCACCATGGCGCCCGCGTCGTGGAGGCCCCGGTGGACGCCGCCGGACGGGTGTGCGTGGGCGCGCTCCGGGAGCCGTGCGCCGACCCCGCCGTCGCCGATGCACCCCACCACGCGTGGACGTGCCAGTGGGCGAACAACGAAACCGGCGCCATCCAGCCCGTGGACGAGTTCATCGCGGCGGCCTCCGACCACGACGCGCCCGTCCACGTCGACGCAGTCCAGGCGGTCGGCCACGTGCCGGTGCATTTCGGACGGTCGGGGGCGGCCACCCTCGCCGCGTCGGCCCACAAGTTCGGCGGCCCGCGCGGAATCGGCGTCCTGCTGGTGCGGCGTTCGACGTCGTTGACCGCGCTCAACGCCGGGGGCGGCCAGGAACGCGGCCTGCGGTCGGGCACTCCGGACGTCGCCGCCGCCGCCGGAATGGCCGCCGCACTGCGCACCGCGACCACGGCGATGGAGGAGGAACGCCGGGCCGTCGTCACGCTCCGGGATCGTCTGCTCGCCGGCATCCGCGACCTCGACGGCATCGTCGTGCACACCACCGAGCCCGCGCTGCCGGGGCACGTCCACGTCAGCGTGACGGGGGCGGAGGGCGACAGCCTCATCATGCTTCTCGACGCCGCCGGGATTTCCGCCGCGACCGGGTCCGCGTGCGCCGCCGGCGTCAACCGGGCCAGCCACGTGCTCGAGGCGATGGGCGTCGACGTCGCGGTGTCGCGCGGTGCGCTGCGGCTGACGCTGGGCTGGGATTCCACGGCCGCCGACGTCGATGCGGTGCTGTCCGTGATGGGTGATACCGTCGCACGGGCGCGCGCGGCGGGCATGGCCTGATCCCGTGCAGTGCGGTGACGGGGGACGACGGAATCGGACGGAATCGGACGAAAACGAAGGGCGAAGCCCACGGGAGGTAGCGCGATGCGGGTGTTGGCGGCGATGAGCGGCGGCGTGGATTCGGCCGTGGCGGCGGCGCGGCTGGTCGATGCCGGCCATGACGTCGTCGGCGTGCACCTGGCGCTGGCCAAGGATCCCGTCACGCTGCGCGCCGGCGCCCGCGGCTGCTGCTCGCTGGAGGATTCCGGCGACGCCCGCCGGGTGGCGGACCTGTTGGGCATCCCGTTTTACGTGTGGGATTTCTCGGAGCGGTTCCGGGCCGAGGTCGTCGACGATTTCATCGATTCCTACGCCCGCGGCGAGACTCCGAACCCGTGCCTGCGCTGCAACGAGCGCATCAAGTTCCAGGCCTTGCTCGACCGTGGGCTGGCGTTGGGGTTCGATGCGGTGGCCACGGGCCATTACGCGTTGGTCGACGACGACGGTCGGCTGCGGCGCGCCGGCGATCCGGCGAAGGACCAGTCGTATGTGCTCGGCGTGCTCGACCGGCATCAGCTGTCGCGGTCGCTGTTTCCCATCGGCGACACCGAGAAGCCGCAGATTCGCGCGGAGGCGGCGGCCCGCGGCATCTCCATCGCGAATAAGCCGGATTCGACGGACATCTGCTTCATCCCCGACGGCGACACCCAGGCGTTTCTGGGCCGTCACATTCCGCGGCGGCCGGGTGCGGTGGTCGACGGTGCGACGGGGGAGAAGCTCGCCGACCACGGCGGCGTCGACGCCTTCACCATCGGCCAGCGCAAGGGCCTCGGGCTGCCGGGTCCCGCCGCCGACGGCAAGCCGCGTTACGTCACGGGCGTCGATGCCGGCACGGGCACGGTGACCGTCGGACGACGCGAGGACCTGGATGTCCGGGTGCTCCACGTCGATCGGGCGGTGTGGCTTTACGACGACGCCGGCGTCGACGCGGGCGGCCCCCCGGCGGAATTCGATGCGGAGGTGCAGGTGCGGGCGCATGGCCGCCCCGTGCCGTGCACCGTGTCGTGGACCGGCCCGGTGGATGCGGCGGGCACCGGAGGGGCGTTCATCTGCGTCCTCGCCGAACCGTTGCGCGGGGTGGCCCCCGGGCAGGCGGCCGTGCTCTACCGCCCCGACGCCGACGGCGACATCGTGCTGGGGTCCGGCACCATCGCGTCGACGGAGAAGGAGGCGGACCGGTGACCGCGTTTTCGGGTCTGGGGCCGCTGCCGGGTACCGACGTGCGCGCGGCGGCGGAGATCCTCGCCGGGGAATGCGGGGCCACTCCACACCTGCCCATCCTCGCCGACCGGGGACTCGGTGCCGACGCCATCGGGCGGACCGGCGCGATCCTGGCGGACCTGTCGATGGACGTCGGCCCGCGGTCGTGGCGCGTGGCCGATCGACCGGGGGCCGCGGCGTCGCTGGCCGCCGACCACCTGGAACGCGACCTCGACGTCTGCGAGGAGTTCTGGGGCGCGACGCCGGAGACCGTCACCGTGCCCGTCGTCGGGCCGTGGACGCTGGCGGCGTCAATCGAGCTGGCCGACGGTCACCGCATGCTGGTCGACCGCGGCGCCGTGTCCTACCTCGCCGCCGCGCTCGCCGAGGGGTTGTCCGCCCACATCGCCGACGTGCGACGGCGGTTCGGGGCGGAGGTGGCCGTCGTCATGCACGAACCCGCTGCCCCGGCGATCGCGGCGGGCCTGGTCGAGGCGGCGGTGGCGGGAACGTCGCTGCCCGCCGTCGGTTACCGCGAAATGGCCGCGCAATGGCGGGTGCTCGCGGCGGAAGGCGCGGGGCTGCCCGACATCGCCATCGCGGTTCCCGGGTTGGTCGCGCGGAGGTCGGGGGAGGGGCCGCGGCCGCCGTCGCTGGAAAAGGCGCTGCTGGAATCCGGTGCCGCTCGAATCGCGCTGCCCATCGGGGCGATCCGTGGCTCGGCCACCCTCGACGAAGTCGGCCGCCTGCGTGCCGCCGGCCTGGATCTGCTGCTCGGCGCCGTGCCAGCGGTCCCGGGCGCCACCGACGAACACACCGGCGCATACCTGGAACCCGAGGCCCGCGACATCGCCGAACGCGTCGGCCGGTTGTGGGACGAACTGTCGTTCCCGCGCGCCGACCTCGTCGACCACGTCGGCGTCACCGTCGACCGCGGTTTCGCCGGTGCGCCCGCGTCGTGGATCGCCCCCGCCTACGCCGCAGGCCGTCGCACCGCGGAATTGATCTCGCGGGCGGCGGGAGACCTGTAGCGCGCCTTTCGGCCGGGGCGATGGCGTTGGAATGCTACGGTTGTCGCGCAAGGAATCGGCGTCAGGGAATCCGGTGTGAATCCGGAACTGTCGCGCAGCGGTGAGAGGGATCCATCCCCCGCATGAGGCCACTGGAGTGCACTGCACGGTCCGGGAAGGCGCGGGGGAGTCGCCTTCGAGTCCGAAGACCCGCCGGTTCGTCATCGACGTCGCATCTCGCGTAAAGATCGCGGCGGTTTTCCACGAAGGTGGACCAATTGAACAAGTTCCCGCTTCGCCCTGCCTCCGCCGCCATCGCCGCCTCGATGGCCCTGCTTCTGGTGTCCTGCTCCGGGACCGACGGCGCCGATGACGCCAACGGCGGCACCGTCAACGCCGACGGCAGCGTCACCGTGGAAAACTGCGGCGAGGAGATGACTTACCCGGCCGATCCGTCGATGCTGGCCTACGACTCGGGAATCATCTCCATCGCCCTCGCCGCCGGTGCGGGCGACAACCTGTCCGCGGTGGCGTCGGTCGGGAAGGCCCACGACACCCTGGCCGCCAAGTACGGTGCCGACGTCATCGACGGCTTCGACGTGATTTCGGACAAGCAGCCCACGCTCGAACAGGTGGTGTCGCTGCAGCCCGACATCTACTTCGCCGGCTGGAACTACGGACTGTCGGAAGGCCTCGGCGTGACGCCGGACCTGCTGGACCAGCGCGACATCGCCACGTACCTGCTCACGGAGTCCTGCCGACAGGAGGGCACCGACCACCGCGGTCTCGTCGAACCGTGGGAGGCGCTGGACATCGATCTGCGCAACATCGGCGCGATCGCGGGCGACTCCGAGCTGGCCGAATCCGTCATCGACGACATCGATGACCGGCTGAAGAAGCTGAACGACGCTCCGCAGCCGGAGCAGACCCCCACCCTGTTCGTCTTCGACTCCGGCACCGACGCGATCGTCACGTCCGGCAAGTTCGGCGCGCCTCAAGCGATCATCGAGGCCGCCGGCGCCCGCAACCAGACCGAGGACCTCGCCGACTCCTGGGTGCAGGTCGGTTGGGAGTCCCTCGCCGCCGACGCCCCCGACGCCTTCGTGTTCGTCGACTACGAGGGGCAGTCGCTGGAGGACAAGATCAAGATCCTGAAGAACCACCCGCTGACCCGCGACCTGCCGGCGGTCAAGGAAGACCGCTTCATCAACCTCAACTACTCGATGTGGGTGTCCTCGCCGCTCAACATCGACGCCGCCGAGCACGTTCGCAAGGGACTCGAGAAGTTCGGCCTCGTGCCGGAGTCGGACATCGAGCCGGCGATGACGCTGCCCGAGAGCCTGGACGGACGGGAGTACTTCACCCGGTAGCCGCCACGCTACGGGACACCGGAGAAAAGCGAGGTTTTCGAAAGTGCGGAGCAAGGCGGCGACGCCGCTTCTCGTGTTTTTGTTGGCGGCGCTGACCGCCGTCAGCTTCGTCGCGTCGTTGACGTTCGGTTCGGTGAGTTACTCGCTGTCGGACGTGTGGTCGGTGCTCGCGGCCCAGTTTTCGGGCACGGTGCACCCCGACCGCGCCGTCAACGACATCGTGTGGGAGCTGCGCGCGCCCCGCGGGCTGATGGCGATCATCGTCGGCGCGGGGTTGGCGATGGCAGGCGTCGCCATGCAGACGTTGGTGCGCAACCCGTTGGCAGACCCCTATCTGCTCGGCATTTCCTCGGGCGCGAGCGTCGGTGCGACGGCCGTGATCACCCTGGGGGCGTTTTCCAGTTTCGGCATCTGGGCATTGTCCGGTGGCGCGTTGGTCGGCGCGATCGCGGCCACCGCCACCGTGTATTTGGTGACGATGTTGCAGGGCGGCATCACCCCGCTGCGGCTGATTTTGTCGGGCGTCGTGCTGTCGTCGGCGTTCTCGGCGGTGGCGAGCCTGCTGGTGTTCAAGGCACCCGATTCCCGCTCGGCGCAGTCGGTGCTGTTCTGGATGCTCGGGTCCGTGTCGGGCGCGCAATGGGACCGGCTGCTGCTGCCGCTGCTCGTTCTCGTGCCCGCGGTGATCCTGATGTTCATGTTGAGCCCGCGCCTCGACGCGCTGTCCGCCGGCCCCGAAACCGCGGCGGCGCTGGGCGTGCGGGTCGGGCTGCTGCGCAAGGTGCTGTTCGCGGTGCAGGCGCTGTTGGTCGGCGCGATGGTGGCCGTGGCCGGTGGCATCGGCTTCGTCGGCCTGGTCATCCCGCATTTCGCCCGTCTCGTGGTGGGGTCGGTTCATCGCCGGGTCATCCCCGTCGCCGTGTTCGGCGGCGCGCTGTTCCTGCTGTGGGTGGACGTCTTGGCCCGTCTCATCGCGCCGCCGCAGGAGATTCCGCTGGGAGTGGTCACGGGCGTCATCGGCGCCCCGGTGTTCCTGCTGCTGATGGGCCGTTCCCGATACCGTTTTGGAGGACAGTCATGAGCGGGTCGAGCAACGCCGAGATCCTCGAAGTCGAGTCGGTGGCCGTCGACGTGGGGCGGCGTCGCCTGCTGTCGGACGTGACCTTCACCGCCACGCCCGGTTCGCTGACGGCCATCGTCGGCGTCAACGGCATCGGCAAGTCGACGCTGATGCGCGCCTTGGCCGGGATCACCCCGCCGGCTTCCGGACGGGTGCTGTACGGGGGCCGCGACGTCGCCGGCATGCGTCCGAGGGAGCGCGCGCGGTTGGTGGGCTTCGTGGGGCAGGATGAGCGTCCGCCCGGGGAGCTCACCGCCGCGGAATTCGTCGCACTCGGCCGCCTGCCGCACATGAATCCGTGGGATCTCGGCGGCAAGTCCGAACATGCGGCCGTGCGGGAGGCGCTGGAGCTCATGGGCGTCGATGCCCGGGCCGATGCGATGTGCGATCAGTTGTCCGGTGGCCAGGTGCGGCGGGTCGTGCTGGCCCGGGGGTTGGCGCAGGAAACCGGGCTGCTGCTTCTCGACGAACCGACCAACCACTTGGACGTGCACCATCAGCTTCACCTGATCGAGGTGCTGCGAGGCTCCGGTCGGACGGTCGTGGCGAACATCCACGACCTGGATCTGGCCATGGCGCACTTCGATCGGGTCGTGTTGCTCCACGACCGTGCCGTGCTGCGGGACGGGGATCCGGCGCACGTGTTGGCGCCGGAGGCGGTGCGGGAGGCTTTCGCGGTGGAGAGTCTGGTGGTGCGTCCGGAGGAATCCGCGCGCCCGCACCTGGTCATCGAATCGCTGTAGGGATCACCGTTCCGGTTCGTCGATGGGCCAGCCGCCGATGCGGAAATCGGACACGTCGCGGCCTTGACCGACCAGCCAATCCCGCAACGAGGACTGCGATTCGAAGTGGGACACGGCCTGGTATTCCATGAGCTCGTCGCCGTCCATCTCGGCCAGGTCCGGCCACACCTTCTTGCTCATCACCCAGGCCAGGCGGGCGGCGGCCAGGGCGTCGGCGGTGGCCTCGTGTGCGTTGTCCAGGCGGACCCGGTAGTGCTCGCACACGTTTCCCAGCGTGCGCTTGCCCCTGCGGTGCGTGTCCCGCGCGCGGTCGATGACGAGCGGGTCGAAGACCAGGCCGTCGACGGTGAAATCCGGTTGCCGTGAGCGCAGCACCGTCAGGTCGTAGGCGGCGTTGTAGGCCACCAGCGTCAGTCCGTCGCTCCACGCCCGCCGAATGGCCGCGATGGTGTCGGCCAGGACCTCGTCGTGCGGGCGGCCGTGCTCGCGGGCGTACTCGGTGGTGATGCCGTGCACCCGGGCGGCGCCCTCGGGGATCTCCACACCCGGATCCGCGAGCAATTCCTCCGTCTGCGGCGGCCCGCCGTCGATGCGGACCAGCGCCGAGGTCACGATCCGGCATTCGTGCGGGTCGGTGCCCGTCGTCTCCAGGTCGAAGGCGAACATCCTGCCCGCGTCGAAGGTGGTCATGGGCACCACTTTAAACGGGTCCCCGGATTCGGGGCGGCCCGGGTGGAGGGGTCGACGGAGGGGTCGGCGGAGGGGGCGCGATTCCCCACGGTCGGGTGGTTGCCGCGGTGCAGCGTTCGGCTTCGGATGGGGGATCGCCTAATGTCGTTGTCGAAGTTATCGACGGTGCGTCGATAACATTCGTTTTCCGTTTCGGCGCGACTGATGTCGACGCGATTGATTTCGAAAGGCGTCCCACCCATGTACGAGTCATTCCTCCGTGCCGCGTTCGGCACGAAGAAGAGGGCCTGGGCGGTGATCGTCGCCTGGGTTCTGCTGGTCGGGGTCCTCGCGGCGATGGCCCCCGGCATCGACGACGTCAAGGCGGCCGGCGATGACGGCGCCCCGGCCGATTCCCCGTCGGTCATGGCCGAAGAGCGGTTGCGCGAGGAGTTCCCCGGCCGCGACGACGTCCTGCCGGCGATCATCACCGTGCAGGCGGGCAGCGAGAAGGCGGCCGGCGATGCCGCGGCCGCGGTCACCGCGCATTTCCGCGACTCCGCGGGCGACCGGACCCTGGCGCCGATCTCGGCGTCCTGCGCGGAGCCGGGGTCCGGACTGCGCCCCGGCCGCGATTGCATGCCCGCGGGGGAGGAGGGCACGCGTTCCGACGACGGCCGCACCCGGTCGCTCATCGTGCCCGTCGTCGGCGATCCGACGACCGAGGAGTTCCGCGACGGCGTCGACGCCATGCGCACAGCCGCAGCCGACGTCGCCGCCGATGCCGCAGAGGGGGCGACGACGCACCTGACCGGCCCGGCGGGCATCGCCACCGACACGGTGAAGGTCTTCGCCTCCGGTGACCGGGTGCTGCTGTTCGGCACCATCCTGCTGGTGTTCGTCATCCTCATCGCGGTCTACCGCTCGCCGGTGATGGCGATCCTGCCGCTGGTCGCCGTCGGCGTGGCCATGCGCCTGGCGGAATCGGTCGGCGCCCTGCTCGCCGACGCCGGCGCCATCGTCATTTCCTCGCAGACCGCGTCGATCATGACCGTCCTGCTGTTCGGCGTGGGCACCGACTACGCGCTGATCATCAACGCCCGTTACCGCGAGGCGCTGGCCGCCGACCGCGACGCCGGTCGTCCCCGCGACCCCCACGGCGCGATGGTCGCCGCGATGGGCCGCACTGGAGAGGTGCTCGCGTCGTCGGCGGGCACGATCATCCTGGCGATGATGGCCCTGCTGTGCACGTCCTCTCCGTCGCTGCAGGGCTTCGGCCCGTACCTGGCCATCGGCGTGGGCTCCATGGCCGTCGTCGCCGCGACGTTCCTGCCCGCCCTGCTGCTGGTCGCCGGCCGTTCGGTGTTCTGGCCGGGCGGCGAGCAGCGCGCCCTGCGACGGGTGGATTCGCCCCTGTGGGAGAAGATCTCGTCGTTCGTCGATGCGCGTCCGAAGGCCGTGCTCGCCGGTGCGCTGGCCCTGCTCGTCGTCCTGTCGGCGGGCCTGGTCGGCTACAAGGAGTCGTACAACTTCCTCACCGGCTTCCGCGTGGACACCGATTCCGCCGCCGGTCAGCAGGTCATCGCCGAGGAACTGGGCGTCGGCGAAATCGCGCCGGTGACTCTTCTGGTCGAGGGCCGGGGCATCGACGCCGCCGCGCTCGAGTCGGCCGCCGGGGCGTTGCCGGACAGCCTGCCGGACACGGTGGCGCGGGCCACCGCCGGCGAGCGCGACGTGGCGGAGTCCGGCGATGTCGGGCGCCTGAACGTCATCCTCGCGGTCGACCCGTACGAACCGGAGGCGATGGATTCGTTGCCCGCGCTGGAGGACGCCGCCCGCGACGCCCTGGCCGACGCCGGGGTGGAGGAGGTCGAGGTCGCCGCCACCGGCGAGACGGCCACTTCCGCGGACATCCGCTCGGCTCTCGAGTCGGACACGCTGCTGCTCATTCCGCTGATCCTCGGCATCATCGGCCTGGTTCTGGGGCTGCTGCTGCGGAGCATCCTCGCCCCGGCGTACCTGGTGGCCACGCTGGCGCTGTCGTTCGTGGCGACCGTCGGCCTGACGACGTTCATCGCGGTGACCCTGCAGGGCGACTCGGGCATCGGCAATCGCGTCACCGCCTACATCCTGGTGTTCCTCACCGCGCTGGGCGTGGATTACACGATCTTCCTCATGTCGCGCGTGCGGCAGGAGCTGGCGCATTCGGGCATGCGCGAGGCGTTGCGGACGTCGCTGGTGCGCACCGGCGGGGTGGTGTCCTCGGCCGGCCTCATCCTGGCGGCGACGTTCTCGGTGCTAATGACGCAGCCGATCCGCGAGCTGCACCAGTTCGGTCTGGCCATGGCGTTGGGCATTCTGCTGGACACGTTCGTGGTGCGCCCGCTGCTCGTCCCGGCCATCGTGCGTCTCATCGGCGACCGTGCGCTGTGGCCGATCGTCCCGGCGAAGTCGGAGGCCCCGGCGGACGGCGGGAAGGCGATCCGCGCGACCGCCTAGAATCGGCGCCGTGACCGATCCCACCGAAGACATCGTCGACTCCATCCCCGACAGCGCGCGCGATCCACTGTCCGACGCCCCCGCCCCCGAGGCCGCCGGCCCCGAGGTGCGGCGGGCGTGGGAGGAGTTGGCGGCAGAGATCCGCGACCATTCGGCGAAGTACTACACCGGCCAGCCGGTCATCTCCGACGCCGAATACGACGCGCTGTTTCGCCGGCTGCAGGAAATGGAGGCGGAGCATCCGGAGCTCGCCGTGCCGGACAGCCCCACCCAGCAGGTCGGCGCCCGCGTCGACGCGCCCGCCGACGGGGTGGCCTTCGAGCCGGTCGAGCACCTCCAGCGCTTGTACAGCCTGGACAACGTCTTCGACGAGGCCGAGCTGCGGGACTGGCTGGCCCGCACCCCGGCATCGGCCTATCTGACGGAACTCAAGATCGACGGCCTGTCCATCGACCTGATCTACGAAAACGGCCGCCTGGTCCGGGCGGCGACGCGGGGCGACGGCCGCGTCGGCGAGAACGTCACCGCCAACGCCCGCACCATCGCCGACATCCCGCATGAACTCGAGCTTTCCGACGAGTACCCGATTCCCGACGTGCTCGAGGTCCGCGGTGAGGTCTACATCCCCGTCGGCGAGTTCGACGGGCTCAACGCCGACCGTGCGGCGGCGGGTCAGCGCACCTTCGCCAATCCCCGCAACGCCGCGGCCGGTTCGCTGCGGCAGAAGGACCCGGCGGAGACGGCCAAGCGTCCGCTGGCGATGATCTGCCACGGCATCGGCCACGTCGAGGGGTGGCGGCCGGAGACCCAGCACGACGCGTACCTGGCGCTGGCGGCCTGGGGCCTCCACGTGTCGCCGTACACGGAGAAGGTGGAGGACCCGGAAGACGTCGTCAAGCGCGTCCTGTACTGGGGCGAACACCGACACGACGCCGAGCATGAGATGGACGGCCTGGTGGTGAAGGTCGATGCGCTGGCCGAACAGCGCGCGCTGGGTGCGACGTCGCGGGCGCCGCGGTGGGCGATCGCGTTCAAGTACCCGCCGGAGGAGGTCACCACCGAGCTGCTGGACATCCGCGTGTCCATCGGCCGCACGGGCCGCGCCACCCCGTACGCCGTGATGCGCCCGGTGACGGTGGCCGGTTCGACCGTCGAGATGGCCACCCTGCACAATCCCACCGAGGTCACGCGCAAGGGAGTGCTCATCGGCGACCGGGTGACCATCCGCAAGGCCGGCGACGTCATCCCGGAGGTGCTCGGGCCGGTCGTCGACGTGCGCGACGGCACCGAGCGGGAGTTCATCTACCCGACGCTGTGCCCCGAATGCGGCACCCGCCTGGCGCCGGCGAAGGAGGACGACGCCGACTGGCGCTGCCCGAACACCCGGTACTGCCCGGGGCAGCTGCGGCGGCGCGTCGAGTTCCTGGCGTCACGTGGCGGCTTCGACATCGAGCACCTGGGCGAGCGCGGCGCGGCCGACCTCATTCACCGCGGCGTGCTTTCCGACGAGGGCGACCTCTTCGACCTCACCGCCGACGACCTCGCCCGCACCGAGGTCTACACCACCGCCGCCAAGAAAAAACCAGGCGACGACGGCATACCGCGGGGCCCCCTCAACGCCAACGGCCGGAAGCTGCTCGACTTCATCGAGGCCGCGAAGTCCCGCGAGCTGTGGCGGGTGCTGGTGAGCCTGTCCATCCGTCACGTCGGCCCGACCGCCGCCCGCGCCCTGGCGCAGCGGTTCGGGTCGATGGACGCAATCCGCGCCGCGTCGCGCGAGGAGTTGGCGGACACCGACGGCGTCGGCGGGATCATCGCCGATTCGGTCATCGCGTGGTTCGCGGTCGACTGGCACCGCGAGGTCGTGGAGAAGTGGGAGGCCGCCGGCGTGCGGATGGTCGACGAGGTGTCCGATCGTCCCGAGCAGGTGCTCGAGGGGCTGACCGTCGTGGTGACGGGGTCGCTGGAGGATTTCACCCGTGACAGCGCCAAGGAGGCCATCCTCGTCCGCGGCGGCAAGGCGGCGGGGTCGGTGTCGAAGAAGACTTCGGTGGTCGTCGTCGGCGACAACGCGGGTTCGAAGGCCACGAAGGCCGAGGAGCTGGGCGTGCCGATCCTCGACGAGGCGGGTTTCCACCGCTTGCTTGCCGACGGCGCGGCGGCGATCCGCTCGGCCGACTCCGCCGAGTGACGTCAAGACGCGAAAAGCCGGGCCCCGCGCAGATGCGGGGCCCGGCTTTCGTCTGGACCAGTCGATCCGAACTACATGTGATCCGAACTACTTGATCGGGGTGGCCTTGATCTTCCACACCTCGTCGGCGTAGTCGCGGATGGTGCGGTCGGAGGAGAAGCGACCCGAACGGATGATGTTCAGGAAGCACATGCGCGCCCACTTCAGCTCGTCGCGGTAGTCCTCGGCCATGCGGTCGCGGGTCTCGCGGTAGTCGGTGAAATCGCCCAGGACGTAGTACACGTCGGCCGGCTCGTAGCCGGGGGAGTTGAGCAGCGAGTGGTGCAGGTCGTGGAACATGCCCGATCCGCCGTCGGAGAACGTGCCGTCGATCAGGGAGTCCAGCGCCCGCTTCAGGCCCGGCACCGACTCGTAGACCGCGCGCGGGTCGTAGGTCTTGCGAAGCTCCGGCAGCTCCTCTTCCTTCGCGCCGAAGATGTAGGCGTTGTCGTCGCCGACGGCCTCGACGATCTCGACGTTGGCGCCGTCGAGGGTGCCCAGGGTCAGGGCGCCGTTCATCATGAACTTCATGTTGCCCGTGCCCGAGGCCTCCTTGCCGGCCGTGGAGATCTGCTCGGAGATGTCGGTGGCCGGGATGATGTGCTCGGCGGGGGAGACGTTGTAGTTCTCGACGAACACGACCTTGAGTTTGTCGCCGATCTCCGGGTCGTTGTTCACCAGGTCCGCGATGGAGTTGATGAACTTGATGATCGCCTTCGCCCGGACGTAGCCCGGGGCCGCCTTCGCGCCGAAGATGGCCACGCGCGGCACGACGTCCCACTCCGGGTCGTCCTTGATGCGGTAGTACAGGTCCAGGATGTACAGGGCGTTGAGCAGCTGGCGCTTGTACTCGTGGAGGCGCTTGATCTGCGAGTCGAAGATCGCGTCGGGCGAGATCTCGACGCCCTGGCGGGCCTTGATCCACGCGGCGAAGTCTTCCTTGTTGCCGTGCTTGATGGCCATGACCTCGCGCAGGACGTCCTCGTCGTCGGCGAACTTCTCCAGCTCGGCGAGCTTGTCCAGGTCGGTGACCCAGTCGTCGGATCCCGACAGGCGGGTCAGCAGCTGCGGCAGGCGCGGGTTGCACTGGTTGAGCCAGCGGCGCGGGGTGACGCCGTTGGTCTTGTTGTTGAACTTCTCCGGCCAGATGTCGTGCCACACGCCGAGGGTTTCGCGCTTGATGATCTCGGTGTGCAGCGCCGCGACGCCGTTGATGGAGTACGCGGTGTAGCAGGCGATCCAGGCCATGTGGATGAAGCCGTTGGAGATCGGCGCCATGTAGTCGATGGTGCCGTGGTCGATGCCGCGCTCGGCGAGGTCGAGGCGGAAACGGCGGTCGATTTCCTGGATGATCTCGAGCACGCGGCGGAACAGGCGCTCGAAGATGGAGAATTCCCAGGTCTCCAGGGCCTCGGCCAGCACGGTGTGGTTGGTGTAGGCGAAGGTCTTGGAGGTGATGTCCCAGGCCTTGTCCCAGCCGAGGCCGTGCTCGTCGAGAAGCAGTCGCATCAGTTCGGGGATGGCGAGCACCGGGTGGGTGTCGTTGAGCTGGACGCAGTTGTACTCGGCGAAGGAGTCGAGGGAGCCGTGGTTGTCCAGGTGGGAGTCGATCATCGCCTGGAGGGAGGCGGAGACGAAGAAGTACTGCTGGCGGACGCGCAGCACCTTGCCCTCGTAGGTGGAGTCGTTGGGGTAGAGCACGCGGCACAGGTCGTGGACGCGTTCGCGCTCGACGATGGCGTCGGTGAAGCGCTGGGAGTTGAAGGCGTCGTAGTCGAACTCGCGCATCGGCTCGGAGTTCCACAGGCGCAGGGTGCCGACGTTGTCGGTGCCGTAGCCGGTGATCGGCATGTCGTGGGGGACGGCGCGGACGGTGAGGTCGTCGAATCGCACGATGCGGGACTCGTCCTCGCGGCGGACGACGAAGGGGTAGCCCTCTTCCATCCACGGGTCGGGGTGTTCGTCCTGGAAGCCGTCTTCGAAGGTCTGCTTGAACAGGCCGTAGCGGTAGAGGATGCCGTAGCCGGTGGCCGGCAGGTCCTGGGTGGCGCAGGAGTCGAGGAAGCAGGCGGCGAGTCGGCCGAGGCCGCCGTTGCCCAGCGCGGCGTCGTGCTCGGCTTCGAGGATGTCGGTGAGGTTCTTGCCGTAGGCGGCGACCGCCTCTTCGGCTTCGTCGACCAGGCCGAGGTTGAGCAGGTTGTTCAGCAGGGCGCGGCCCATAAGGAATTCTGCCGAGAAGTAGTGCTGCTGCCGGGTGGCGGCGTAGGCGCGGGTGGTGGCTTCCCAATCGTCGGCGAGGTGGTCGACGACGACGCGGGACATGCCGGACCAGAATTCCATCTCGGAGGAGGCTTCGGGCGTGCGGCCGGATTCGGCGCGCACGTGGGAGGCGAGGCGATCAGTGAAATTCGTCATGGGGCTTTGGATCTCCGATTGCGGGGGTGGGCGGGCGTCGGTGGACGCAGGCGGACTCCGACATTACCCCGCAATGCGGTCGGTCTCGCGCCGAGCGTTCCGGTCGGGGTTGCTTTGCGACGCCGACGTGGCGATCATCCGGCGTCCGATGGCGATGACGGCGATTGCGGTGACGTACATGACGATGGAGTAGACGGCGGCGGGCACGGCGAATTCCTCGTCGCGGACGACGGTCAGCGCGATGACGAGTCCGAGGGTGGAGTTCTTGATGCCGTATTCGACGGCCAGCGCCAGCTGGGAGGCGCGGTCGACGCGGGCGATCCACGCCAGTGCGCCGCCGACGAGAATGACGGCGATGTTGAACACGAGCACGGCCGGGCCGGTGACGATGGTCATGTCGATGATCTCCCCGCCGAGGTCGACGGCGACGGCGCCGATGGCCAGCAGCAGGACCAGCGCGCCGAAAACGGACATGCCGCGCTCGAGCTTGGCGGCGAGTTCCGGCTTCTTGGCGCGGATGACCATGCCGATGGCCACGGGGATGAGGATGATGCCGATGAGCAGGCCGAAGGTCTGGCCCAGCGGCACCGAGACGGAGAGTTCGGTGGCGCCGGGGAGAATGCGGCCCGCGACGTCGAGCCAGCCGGGCAGGGTGACGATGATCACCAGCGACGCGACGACGGTGAGGATGATCGACAGGGCGACGTTGCCGCGCGCCAGGTAGGTGACCAGGTTCGACGTCGATCCGCCGGGGCAGGCGGCGACGAGGACGAGGCCCAGCGCCATGATCGGCGGAAGGTCCATGACCAGCGCCACCGCGATGCCGATGGCGGGCACCAGGAACACTTGGCCGAGCGTGCCGATGATGGTGGCCCGCGGCGTGCGGGCCTGTTCCCGGAAGTCGGCGAGCGTCAGGCTCAGCCCGATGCCCACCATGATGACCGCGAGGGCCACCGGCAATCCGATGGCGATGACCGGGCTGTCCTGCATGCGTCGACGACCTTCCCCTTGGCTTGCGGCACCCGCCGATGACGGGCACATGGTTTTGCGGGGGATGGTATTCGCGTCGAGGGTGGTTGTGGGTGAAAAACGAAAACTTGGTCGCCTTTTGTGTCGTGCGCCCCATGCCCGTGGCTCGGGCGCGGCGGTTCCGGCGTGGCGACTCTAGTCCAGGATCGCGCCGACGATGTCGCCGATGCGGCCGAGGTGGGCGACCTCCGACGGGAGGAAGTCCGGGCCGCCGGGGCGGCCGATGACCAGCGTCCAGCCCTTGCCCATGGGTGCGGCGGCGAGGGAGGACTCCATGAGCGTCCACGACGGGGGAATCCACTGCTCGTTGTCTACGTCGAGGCGGCGCGGGGAATCCACCGGCGGCTCGGACAGCGTGCGACCGTCATCGGCGGGGGCGGCCATGGACGCCACCACGCGGCGGGTGCCACCGGAGGAGTGGCCGAGCACCAGCGCCCAGCCGGCGGTCATGGTGCGGGGCAGGCCGTCGACGAGCTCGCCCAGCGCACGCTGCGGCTGATTGCGGTGCCGCGACAGATCGGCGAGCATCGCGATCTGGCCGCGGCGGTCGACCGACCCGGAAAACGGGCGAATCGAATCGACTTCGACTCCGTCGAGTGACTGCGCCGCGCTGATGAGGGTGTCCGGCAGGCTGCCGCCGGGCAACTCCACCACGATGTCGTCCACGACCGTCCCGTCGGCGCCGTGCTCCACCACGTCGACGGAACGGATGTCCCCGCCCGTGTCGCCGAGCGCCGCCGCCAGCAGGCCCAAAGAGCCCGGGGCGTCGGGGATTTGCACTCGCAAGAGATAGGACATGGGTTACGGGAACCTTTCGTGGCGGCCGCCACCAGGGGCGATCCCGGGTGACGCCGGCCGGTATGGTCAAGACGGATCACAAGGGTACATGGCCGTCACCCGCCACGGGAATGTGAGTTGCACCACTGCTGAAACGTCGGGTCGAGTGCCGCGACGGTGCAGTAACGGCGCCGCGCCAACCACGCGACGACCCCGTGTCGACCCCGCACGGCGACGAATCCGCCGCAGCGGCTAACCTGTTCGGGGAAAACCCGGAGACAACGAAAGGGGTCACGCGTGCCCGCAATCTCGCGCGACGAGGTCGCCCACCTCGCACGACTGTCCCGCCTGGCTCTGACCGACGCCGAGCTCGACGAGTTCGCCGGTCAGATCGACGGCATCATCAACCACGTCCAGGACGTCCAGGAGGTCGCCGCCGCGGACGTCGAGCCCATGAGCCACCCGTCGTCGCTGTCGGGCGTCATGCGCGAGGACGTGGTCAAGCCCACGCTGACCGCCGAGCTGGCCCTGGACCAGGCGCCCTCCGTCGAGGACGAGCGTTTCGAGGTTCCGCAGATCCTGGGCGAGGAGGAGTGATCATGGCCGACAACGCCGCCAACGCCAACCTGTTCACCGCCGTCGCCGACGACCCGATCCTGGGTCTGACCGCCGCGGAGCTGGCCGAGAAGATCCACGCCCGCGAGCTGACCTCGGTGGAGGTCACCCAGGCGTTCCTCGACCGCATCGCCGCCGTCGACGGGGACATCCACGCCTTCCTGCACATCGGCGCCGAGGAGGCCCTGGCCGCCGCGAAGGCCGTCGACGAGTCCCTCGACGCGGGCGAGGCCCCGGCGTCGCCGCTGGCGGGCGTGCCGCTGGCGCTGAAGGACGTCTTCACCACCGTCGACGCCCCGACGACGTGTGCGTCGAAGATGCTCGAGGGCTACATGAGCCCCTACGACGCCACGGTCACCGAGAAGCTCCGCGCCGCGGGCATCCCGATCCTGGGCAAGACGAACATGGACGAGTTCGCCATGGGTTCGTCGACGGAGAACTCCGCGTACGGCCCGACCCACAACCCCTGGGACGTCGAGCGCACCGCCGGCGGCTCGGGCGGCGGTTCCTCCGCCGCGCTGGCCTCGGCCATGGCTCCGCTGGCCATCGGCACCGACACCGGTGGTTCTATCCGCCAGCCCGCCGCGCTGACCGCGACCGTCGGCGTGAAGCCGACCTACGGCACCGTCTCCCGCCATGGTCTCGTCGCCTGCGCGTCCTCGCTCGACCAGGGTGGTCCGACCGCCCGCACCGTGCTGGACACCGCTCTGCTCCACGCGGTCATCGCCGGCCACGACGAGCGCGACTCCACCTCCACCGATCAGCCCATCGCCGACGTCGTCTCCGCCGCCAGGGAGGGCGCCAGCGGCGACCTGACGGGCATGAAGGTCGGCGTCGTCAAGCAGTTCGACCGCACCGAGGGTTACCAGGCGGGCGTGCTGGACAGCTTCCACGAGGCCGTCGAGAAGCTGAAGGGGGCCGGCGCGGAGGTCGTCGAGGTCGACTGCCCGAACTTCGACCACGCCCTGAGCGCCTACTACCTGATTCTGCCGTGCGAGGTCAGCTCCAACCTGGCCCGCTTCGACGGCATGCGCTACGGCCAGCGCGTCGGCGACGACGGCACCCGCTCCGCCGACGAGGTCATGGCCATGACCCGCGCCGCCGGTTTCGGTGACGAGGTCAAGCGCCGCATCATCATCGGCACCTACGCCCTGTCCGTCGGCTACTACGACGCCTACTACGTCCAGGCGCAGCGCGTGCGCACCCTGATCCAGCAGGACTTCGAGCGCGCCTTCGAGGAGGTCGACGTCCTGATCTCGCCGACCACCCCGACCACCGCGTTCAAGCTGGGCGAGAAGGTCGATGACCCGCTGAGCATGTACATGTTCGACCTGTGCACCCTGCCGCTGAACCTGGCCGGCATGTGCGGCATGTCCGTGCCGTCGGGCCTGGCCCCGGACACCGGCCTGCCGGTGGGCCTGCAGATCATGGCGCCGCGGCACGGCGACGACCGCCTGTACAAGGTCGGCGCCGCCTACGAGAAGGTCCGCGGCCCGGTGGCCTGATCTTCTCGTCAGATCTGGTCGCCCGCGCGGGGTCGCCCCGCGGGTGACGATGACCGCCGTCCCTTCCCGGGGCGGCGGTTTCGTCGTCTGCGCCCGCCGAACCCGTCGCCCCAATCGGCTCATCGTCGAGGCCGCCTACCGCACGCGCGGGCGAAAGTCGGCCGGTCCGTCCGGCCATGAGATCGACGATCGTCCCGCGGACGACGTTCGCCGGGTCCTGGAGGCGCCGTCTCGCGGCGAAGAAGGTTGGTGGGAGCCGGCGGCGGCAACGGGGGAGTAGCCGTCGCGTAGCATCACTGCGATGGACGCACGGGGCACGGACGCGAAAGGCGGTCACATGCGGGATGAGTCGATGCCGGCGCAGCATCATCTGCCGCCCAAGCAGGCGTATCTCGCGTTGTTCGCGCTCTGCGTCGGGTTCTTCATGAACCTCTTGGATCAGTCGATCGTCGCGGTGGCCACGCCGCAGATCATGGACCAGCTCGACGCCGAATACTCCGCCGCGATCTGGGTGACGTCGGCCTACCTGCTCGCCTACGCGGTGCCGCTGCTGGTCACCGGCCGCCTCGGTGACCAATTCGGGCAGAAGCGCGTCTACCAGGTCGGCATGGTCATCTTCACGCTGTCGTCGCTGTGGTGCGGCATGGCGGCGTCGATCGAATCGCTCGTGCTCGCCCGCTTCGCCCAGGGGCTCGGCGCAGCTCTCATCGGGCCGCAGACGTTGGCGATCATCACCCGCATCTTCCCGCCGGAGCGCCGCGGCAAGGCGATGGGCTGGTGGGGCACCGTCGCGGGCCTGGCCACCCTCACCGGCCCGCTGCTCGGCGGCGCGTTGACCAGCTCCGTCGGCTGGGAGTGGATCTTCTTCGTCAACATTCCCTTCGGCATCCTGTCGTTGGTGCTGGTTACCACGTGGGTGCCGGATCTGCCGTCGACGTCGCGCAGCTTCGACATCCCGGGCATCGTGGTGTCGACGCTGGCGATGGTCGGCCTCGTCTTCGGCCTGCAGCAGGGCCAGCACGCCGGTTGGGCCCCGTGGATCTGGGCGCTGCTGGGCGGCTCCGCGGTGCTGTTCGTCATCTTCGTGCGACTGCAGGCCACGGCTCCGTCGCGCGGGGTGGAGGCGCTCGTTCCGCTTCGGCTTTTCGACGACCCGAACTTCGCCCGGGGAGCGCTGTCCATCGCGACGATGGCCTTCGCCACCGCGGCCAACGCGCTGCCGATCATGCTGTACGTGCAAACCCACGAACACCTCACCGCTTTCCAGGCGGGGCTGCTGGTGGCGCCGATGGCCCTGCTGTCGGGCGTGCTGGCGCCGTGGGTCGGGTCGATGGTCGAACGCACCAAACCCAACCGGCTCTCCATGATCGGCTTCGGTTCGATGATCGTCGGCCACGTGGCCATGTTCGCCGTCCTGCGCGACTCGGTGCCCACGGCGGCCATCGCCGTCGTGGTCCTCATCCTCGGCGTGGGCAACGCCTTCGTGTGGGCGCCGAACTCCACCATCACCCTGCGCGGCCTGGACACCCGCATCGCCGGCGCGGGCTCCGGCGTCTACAACGCCACCCGACAGGTCGGCGCGGTCTTCGGCGCGGCCGCCACCGCGGCGTTCATCGAAGTCGGTCAGGCGGCCGGGGCCGGGGCCGCCGTCTTCGGCCGGTCGCTGCTGCTGCATGCGGCGGTTCTGTGCATCGGATTCGTCGCGGTGTCCGGGTTCACCCGACCCCGCGAATCCCACGTCGGGGCGTCGTAAAGCGGGCACCGACACGGAGGGGAACCAGGCACCCGCCGCCCGAAGCGCGGTGACGCCCGGTCGTCGCTATTGTGGAGATCATGCGAATCGCGACCCTGACCTCCGGTGGCGACTGCCCCGGTCTCAACGCCGTCATCCGCGCCATCGTGCGCACCGCCAGCTCCGAATACGGCTCCACCGTCGTCGGCTTCGAAGACGGCTGGATCGGCCTGATGGAAGACCGCAGGGTCCAGCTCTACGACGACGAGAACATCGACAAGATGCTGCTGCGCGGCGGCACCATGCTCGGCACCGGCCGCGTCCACCCCGACATCCTCACGTCGAGCCTGGACCGGATCAAGGAAAACCTCTCCGACGCGGGCATCGACGCCCTGATCCCCATCGGCGGCGAAGGCACCCTCAAGGCCGGCAAGTGGTTGTCGGACAATGGCGTGCCCGTCGTCGGCGTGCCCAAGACCATCGACAACGACGTCAACGGCACCGACTTCACCTTCGGCTTCGACACCGCCGTCGCCGTGGCCACCGAAGCCGTCGACCGCCTGCACACCACCGCCGAATCCCACGAGCGCGTCATGATCGTCGAGGTCATGGGCCGCCACGTCGGCTGGATCGCCCTCCACGCGGGCATGGCCGGCGGCGCGCACTACATCGTCATCCCGGAAGAGCCCTTCGACATCAACGTCATCTGCAAGTCCATGGAACGCCGATTCCAGATGGGCGAAAAGTACGGCATCATCGTCGTCGCCGAAGGCGCCACCCCCAAGGAAGGCACCATGCGGTACGAGGAAGGCGGCATCGACCAGTTCGGCCACCAGACCTTCAACGGCATCGGCCAGGTCATCGGCAACGAAATCAAGGAACGCACCGGCTACGACGTGCGCACCACCGTCCTCGGCCACATCCAGCGCGGCGGCACCCCCACCGCCTACGACCGCGTGCTGGCCACCCGCTACGGCGTCCACGCCACCCGCGCCGTCCACGAAGGCGACTACGGCAAGATCGTCGCCCTGCGCGGCGAGCACATCGAGCGCATCGACATCGACGACGCCGTCGCCGAGCTCAAGGTCGTGCCGCCCCGCCGCTACGCCACCGCCAAGGCGCTGTTCGGCTAAGTGCCCCCGCGCCCGGCGACCTCCAACACGAAGGAGTCGCACCGGTAGGGAAGCGGCACCACGTCATCCGAGGCGAACCCCAGGTGGTCATGCAGATACCACCGCAGGTTCGCCTCGACCTTTTCCCGCGTCTGCTGCGCCGACCGCAGCCAGTACGACCGGGTGCGGGCCAACATGACGATCTGCTCCGGCGTCAAAAGCTGCTCCCATTCCAGTCGCAGCTCGTCGGTGATGCGCAGCGGGGCGGCGACGTCGGGGACGAAGCCGGGCTTCTGCACGTCGCCGGCGTGCATGATGCGCGTCAGTCGGTGCACCCACGGCACCCGCACGTCGAGGGTGTTCCACGTCAACACCACCCGCCCGCCGGGCCGCAGCAGCCGCGCGAACTCCGCCGACGCCGCCGGCACGTCGACCCAATGCCACGTCTGCGCGCAGGTGATCGCGTCGAACGAGCCGTCCGCCAGGCCCGTGGCCTCCGCCGTGGCCCGCACCCGCGCGACGTCGGGGCAGGCGCGCCCCAGGGCGGCGAGCATCTCCGCGCCGGGTTCCACGGCGGTGACCCGATGGCCGGACGCCACCAGCGCGGCGGTGAGCTTGCCGGTGCCCGCACCGACGTCGAGAACATCGAGCGCTGCGCCAATGGTCCCTGCGTCAGTGGTCCCTGCGCCGACCCCGGCGCCGACGAGGGCGACGACCTCCTGCGGATACCCGGGGCGCACGTCGTCGTAGCGTGCCGCGTCGCCGTCGGAAAGCCCCTCGCCGAAGGCCCCGGCACCGACCCGGCGATGCGCGCCATCGCGGAACACGGGCATCGCCGCCCGCGACGTCGGCGGAATCGGGGGATGATCGCTGGGACCGGGCATGGAACTACAGCAATCCGTGGGCCGACGCGAAGTCGCGGGCCTCGTCCTCGGAACCGTACGGACCGAAACGCAGCACCGAATTCTCCGTCACGTCGTAGATCAGACCCGTCTCCTGCAGCCAATGCACTTCATGGGCGCCATCGGGGGAGGTGCCGAGCTCGATCATGTCGACCCCGCCGGCGGGATCCTTCACCGCATCGGCGAACCCCTCGTCGGTGACCATCGTGGTGGAAATTCCGTTCGGCGAGCCGTCGTCAAGCAAGCAATTCACCGCCGGCACCTCGGCCGGGACGCCATCGTCCGGCGACCCCAAGCCGCGGGGATTGTCCATGAGCAGGAAGCACATCTCCGCATTCCACCCCTCCGCGAGCTCCGCGGGAAGGGAATCCCGCAGGCCCTCCGGATGCAGCTCCGCGCCGAAACCCTCGTTCGACGTGCCCGTGAACATCGACGCGATCACCGCAATCGACACCACCACCGCCGCACCGATCCCGAGTCCGGCCAGCAGCCCCCTGCGGCGCGGTCGATTCGGCTCGTCCTTGGCGCTGTCATCCTGGGTGCGGGCGTGGGTCATCGGGACTCCCGGTGCGTGATCGGCGGCGACTGTGAAGCAACGAGAACAGGGTAGTCCACCGTCCCGGCCCCGGGGTGCCCGCCTCCACCCGGCCACTAGTACGATGTCCCCCATGACCGCCGCTTACGCTGATGATCTGATGGACTACGACGAGGTCCTCGAGCGCTTCGAACCCGTGATGGGCATGGAGGTGCACGTCGAGCTCGCGACGAACACCAAGATGTTCTCCTCTTCCTCCGCCAACTTCGGTGCCGCACCGAACAGCAACGTCGACCCGTGCAGCCTGGGCCTGCCGGGCGCGCTGCCGGTGGTGAACAAGACCGGCGTCGAATGGGCCATCAAGATCGGCCTGGCGCTGAACTGCGAGATCGCCGAGTCGTCGCGCTTCGCGCGGAAGAACTACTTCTACCCGGACCAGCCGAAGAATTACCAGATTTCCCAGTACGACGAGCCGATCGCGTTCAACGGCCACCTCGACGTCGTCCTCGACGACGGCACCGAGTGGCGCATCGAAATCGAGCGCGCCCACATGGAGGAGGACACCGGCAAGCTGACGCACCTGGGCGGCACGTCGGGCCGCATCCACGGCGCGACCCGTTCGCTGGTCGACTGCAACCGTGCGGGCGTGCCGCTGATCGAGATCGTCACCAAGCCGATCATCGGCGCCGGCGAGCGCGCCCCGGAGGTCGCCCGCGCGTACGTGTCGGCCCTGCGTGACCTGGTCAAGGCGCTGGGCGTGTCGGATGCCCGCATGGATCAGGGTTCCATGCGCGTCGACTCGAACCTGTCGCTGCGTCCGATCGGCCAGGAGGAGTTCGGCACCCGCACCGAGACGAAGAACATCAACTCGCTGAAGTCCGTCGAGCAGGCGGTGCGCTACGAGATGCAGCGCCAGGCGCAGGTTCTCGTCGACGGCGGGTCCATCCGCCAGGAGACCCGCCACTACCAGGAGACCGACGGGTCGACGTCCGCCGGCCGCATCAAGGAGACCGCGGAGGACTACCGCTACTTCAACGACCCGGATCTGCCGCCGGTCATCGCCCCGCGCGAGTGGGTCGAGGAGATCCGCGCGACGCTGCCGGAGCTGCCGTGGGTCCGCCGCGCCCGCATTCAGCAGGAGTGGGGCCTGAAGGACGAGGAGATGCGCGACCTGGTCAACGCCGGCGCGCTGGACCTGGTCGTCGACACGGTCGAGGCGGGCACCACCCCGGATGAGGCGCGTTCCTGGTGGGTGGCGTACCTGTCGCAGCAGGCCAACGAGCGGGGCGTGGACCTGGCGGAGCTGGAGATCACTCCGGCGCAGGTTGCCCGCGTCGTCGCGTTGATCAAGGAGGGCAAGCTGACCAACAAGCTGGCCCGCCAGGCCGTCGACGGCGTGCTGGCCGGCGAGGGCGACGTCGATGAGGTCGTCGAGGCCCGTGGCCTGGAGGTCGTCCGCGACGACGGTGCCATCGAAGCTGCGGTCGACGAGGCGCTGGCCGCGAACCCGGACATCGTGGAGAAGTACAAGGCCGGCAACAAGAAGGTCGTCGGCGCGATCGTGGGTCAGGTCATGAAGGCAACCCGCGGCAAGGCCGACCCCGCGCAGGTCAATCAGCTGATCGCGAAGAAGCTCGGCTAGTTTGCTTGACGACGCCCACGGGCCCGGCATCTGATGTGGATGCCGGGCCCGTGGCGTTTGGTTGGTCATTGTGCGCCGCTGTACTTTTGCGGTGAATATAGGAGAATAATGGGCATTTGCTGGACCGTGTCGGGTGGGGGAATTTTCAGCCGAGGCTTTATGCGGATCCTGTGAACGCTCTGCATTTTCTTGAAGATATAGTTATCTGAAGCGTATTGCGGCCCCTTTTGCGTGATCGGCTTTCTGACGCTCGGAGGTGCGGGTGACCTATCGGCGCAGCGTGCTGCCATGGTGGGCATGCGGCAAGAGTCGCAATTGTGCAGCGTCAAGGGTGGGGGTGCGCATTGTTGTGGGGTGACCTGCGTTAATTCAAAATGCCGGGGGGTCGCCAAAAAATAGTTGCTCCAAATGGGGGAAATGTGTGCTTATCCTGATGGCGAAGTTGTTCAGCGATGTGGCCGGTGGCGCTATCGCGGCGTGAATGGCCACATATATGTGAGGAGATCACGATGAAGGTCAGGAAGACGACCGTGTGGGCCGGTGCCGCGATTCTCGCCTCCGGTGTGATGACGATGGGGGCTCCGGCGGCTCTTGCCGATGTCGACGATGACGGGGTTCTGATTCAGGCGCAGGAAGCCGGGGGCGACCAGGGCGGTGACGACCAGGGCGGCGACGGCGGCGGCGACGGCGGAGATGACGGCGGCGACGGCGGCGATGACGGCGGCGACGGCGGCGACGGCGGAGATGACGGCGGCGACG
>NZ_KV787159.1:0-1719 GCF_001807025.1 Corynebacterium sp. HMSC11E11
GCACGGCGCGGCCGACGATGGCGACCGGGCGCGCGACACGGTCGGCAATGGTGACTCGATTGCGCATGGGATTCCTCATTCACTGTCCGCTTCAGAACCGACTTCGGCGACGTCGGCAACGCGGGCACGAACGGCATTGGATGACATCGCCACATCCTGATTAAATCCCAATAGTCACTTAAGCACCATCCGTCACAGCGGTTTCGGCGCCAAATTCACTGAACGGGTGCACCCGGCACCGTCGCAAAGCAACGGCCCAGGCCCCCGCTCCCGAACATGCGGAAGGCCCCGGGAAAACCCGGGCCCTCGCCAACACTCGCCTTCGCCTGCACCCTCCCTACTTCAATCGCTCGGCAGCGGCCTTCGCCTGCTCCAGATCGTCATAGGGGTACATCTCCAGCGAGATGCCCTCGTTCTCGTCCGCCCAGAAGACCTTGCTGGAACCACCGCTGTAGGCCGCCGCGATCAGCGTGACGCCGCCCTCTTCCTTGATGACCTCATAATCCATCGTGCGGGCCTGGTCCGTCGCCACCTTCGCGAACTCGGCATCATCGATGAGCTCGATGTTGTTGCCGTCCAGCAGACTGCCGTCCGCGCCCCGGCACCGCATGCCCGGAACCGTGCGATCGGCGACATTCGTATCGAACGAGGTGATCGTCGCCTCCATGTCACGGCAACCCTCCGCGTTATCGCGGACGTAGGCCGGCACCGCATCAACGTACGGCGAGGTCATCGACCCGTCGCCCGCCGCCGAACCCGCGCCGGGCGTTTCCGTCGTCGCCTCGGAAGTGGTCGTCGACGTGGTTTCGTCGTCGGCGGTGGCCGTGGCGTCGCCGACGCCCGTGGTCTCGCCCCCGGTTTCCTCGCCGCCGGCAGTGGTCTCGGTGACGGCGCCCTCGGTTTCATCGTCGCCGCCGAGGAACAGGAACGTCCCCACGGCCAGGATCACGACGGCCACCAGCGCACCGATGCCGATCAGAATGCCCTTGCCGTTGCCGCCGTCACCGGTGCCTCCACCGGCACCGGCACCTGCACCTGCACCTGCACCGGGTTCCGAGCTGGGCGGACCTTCGTACGCGCCGCGGCCGGCTCCGTACGGGCCGGGCGGGCCGCCGAGCGCATTCGGGCCGCCGGGGCCGGCCCCCTGAGGACCATGCGGCCCGCCGTACCCCGCGTTCGGGTTCGCGTTCGGGTTCGCGTACGGGTTCGGCCCACCGCTGGCGCGAGAGTTCGAGTCGCCCGTCTCCCCGTAACCGCCGGGCCCGCCGCCGTACCAGCCCTCGCCCCCGGGGTTGTCGCCGCGGCCGCCGTAGCCACCGTGGCCGCCGTTGCCACCGTGGCCGCCGTTGCCGCCTGGGGCGCCGTCGTCTCCGGGGTTTTCGCCGTATCCGTAGTTCCGGTCGTTCATGACTGTTGGCCTTTCCGGGTCGTGGTCGGTTGCGGTCGGCGGACGGTGCCCGCCGCCTTCGACGATGGGATGCATCACCGGCCGAAAATGTTCCCGCCCGGATCGCCAGCAGCGCTTGGCCGCACGAACGCGGCCGAACACACTTGGCCGCATGCCCTTAGCCGACAAATGCAGCCTCACCCCAGGTGAACGCCGGTATAACCCCAGGACGCAATATCGAGAGGCTGCATTTGTCGAATAACGCCAACCCACTCGACGGCGGGCGTCGCAAAGCAACCGCACACCTGCGCGCGACCGGCATCCGGAACCCC
>NZ_KV787159.1:1739-23096 GCF_001807025.1 Corynebacterium sp. HMSC11E11
GCGCGACCGGCATCCGGAACCCCCACACCTGCACACGGCCCGCTCGCCGACGTCGGCCGCACCCTTTGAATCGGCGGGAAGGTGATCCGGGAGGCGTCGCAAAGCAAAACTTGCTTGACGACGCCCACCCAACCCACACCACCCTGCGCCGAACCCGCTCGCCCAAACGAACTCGGGCCCACGCACTCAACCGCGCGCCCTTAGCCACACACCCTTGGCCACACGCACTTGGCCGCGCGCCCTTATGCGACAAATGCAGCCACACCCCAGGTGAACGCCGGTATAACCCCAGGACGCGAAATCGAGGGGCTGCATTTGTCGAATAACGCCGACGCACTCACCGTCGGGCGTCGTAAAGCAACCGAAACGGGCCTCGAGACGGCCAAGCCACCGCGCGTGGGGACACGGTCGGGGACGCGGGGACGAAACCGGGGATTCTCGCGCCGTTTCCCGTGCCGAGTGCGTGCTGCGCGACCGGGGGAATCGGCCGTTTCTGCTGGTAGACGCAAGAAAACCCCTGGTCGCGGCGACCAGGGGTTTCCCGCCGGCGGAAGTGGAGGGATTTGAACCCCCGGTCCGGTGAAGGACGCTCGCTTTCAAGGCGAGTGCATTCGGCCGCTCTGCCACACTTCCCCGCCCGCGGCTCACGCGGGACCCCCCAATAGTAGCCACGCCACCGGCCGTCACCCCAACCACGCCCCGGCCACACCCATTCGCGTCGACCTTCGGCCATCCTCGTGACCCCGACCACAAACGGGCGCGCGGTGGATAAGGTGGCTTCCATGAAGGCGATCATCCAGACCAACCCCGACGACCCCCGAGCCCTGGAGTGGCGCGACGCCCCGACCCCCGAAATCGGCGATGGCGAGGTGCTGGTGAAGGTCCGCGCCGCGGCCGTCAACCGCGCCGACATTCTGCAGGCCCGCGGCCACTACCCGCCGCCGCAGGGCGTGACGGACATTCTGGGCCTGGAGTGCGCGGGCGTCATCGAGAAGGTCGGCGCCGACGCGGGCGGCTGGCAGGTCGGCGACGAGGTGTGCTGTCTGCTGTCGGGCGGCGGTTTCGCGGAGTACGCGGCGGTGCCGGCGGGGCAGCTGCTGCCGGTGCCGGCGGGTTGGGAGCTGGAGCGCGCGGTGGCGATGCCGGAGGTGGCGTGCACGGTGTACTCGAACATCGTGATGGTGGCGGGCCTGAAGGAGGGCGACACGCTGCTGGTCCACGGTGGCGCGGGCGGCATCGGCACGTTCGCGATTCAGCTGGCGAAGTCGCTGGGCGCGACGGTGGCGGTGACCGCGGGCAGCGCGGAGAAGCTGGAGCGGTGCCGCGAGTTGGGGGCGGACATCCTGATCAATTACCGCGAGGAGGCGTTCGAGGAGGTGCTGAAGGAGCACGGCGGCGCCGACGTGATCCTGGACATCATGGGGGCGAAGTACCTGGACCGCAACGTCAAGGCGTTGGCGATGGACGGGCATTTGGTGATCATCGGCATGCAGGGCGGCGTGAAGGGCGAGCTGAACATCGGGCGTCTGCTGTCGAAGCGGGGGTCGATCACGGCGACGGGGCTGCGGTACCGCGATTTGGCGGACAAGGCGCGGATCGTGGCGTCGACGGAGGATGTGGTGTGGCCGTTGTTGGAGGATGGCACGATTTCGCCGCAGATCCACGCGACGATGGACATTCGCGATGCGGCGAAGGCGCACGAGCTGCTGGATTCCGGTGAGGTCACCGGCAAGATCGTGCTGGTCGTCGGCGAGTAGCGGCCGGTCGGGGGCGGGGGCGGGTCGTTGCTTTGCGACGGCCGCTCCCCGAGTGGCCCGCCGGCGTTACCCGAGGGAGGCGACGGCGCGGACGAGCTGGTCGACGTCGTGGGGGGTGTTGAACGGCTGGAGGCCCACGGTGACGGCGCCGCCGGCCTCCATGACGCCCATCGCCTCGAGGAGGGCGGACCCGCCCGGCTTGACGACGCTGGTGACCAGGTGATTGTCCAGCAGGCGGCGGACGACGGTCGCGGCGGGGACCCCGGCGACGATGAAGCTCACGCGGGGGATGCGGTCGATGTCGGCGGCGCCCGGTTCGTCGGATGCTTCGCCGTCGATGCCGACGATGTGGACCTGGTCCAAGTTGCCCAACGCGTCGACGAGGCGTGAGGTCAGCGTCGTCAAGTAACGGCCCACCTGCGGCATCGACGTCTCGATCCGGTGCCGCCGCGTGCCCCGCGCGGTCGGGTCGAGGTCGGCGAGGTGGCGCACCGATTCCGACACGCCGCCCAGCAGGGACGGGGCGACCGGGGTGACCTCCAGGCGGCGGCGGCCGCGTGCGTCGGGCACCAGGGACATCGACATCAGGCGGTCGAGCAGCAACGGATCGCGGAACACCAGGGCGGACACCTCGGGGCCACCCCACGCCGAGGCGTCGAGGAGCACGATGTCGGCGCCCATGCGGTGCATGTCCACCACCCGGTACGGCGCATACGCCGACGCGTCGACGAACACCTTCGCAGGCGACTGGACGCGCACGATGCGGGAAATCTCCGCCACCGGCGCGACCGCACCGATGTACGGGTCGGCGGCAGGCACGACCACCAGGCGGGTGTCGGCGTCGACGAGATTCTCGAACTGCCATGCCGGCACCGCCCCAGTGGACAGGTCGGCCTCCGCGTACCGCACGCGGGCGCCGAACATGTCGGCTGCACGACGGAAGGGTACCTGCGACACCGGATCACCCGTGCGGGCGAGCACGATGCCGGTGCCCAACGTCAGGCGGCGGCCCATCGCCTGCAGGAGCACGTGGACCAGCGCCTCACGCGACGGGCCCAGCACCACGCCCTCGACGCGCCCGCCGGCCACGTCGGCGAACGCCCGGCGCGCCATCGCCGCGAACTGGTGCCCGGCGGTGATGCCGGCCTCCTGCCCGCGCGAATGGGTGCCCGTCGCGGTCTCGCCCGGAAGGGACTTCGGGGCGGCGCGGAACGCGGTGGTCATGGTGGACAGGACGCGCTCCGGAATCTGGGCGCGTTCCCCGCCGTTGAGGTACGTCCAACCATCGGACAGAGACGAGTAGTAGCCCCTGGTCGTGGGCACGTCGAAAGCCATGACCACCCTTTCCGGTTGCGTACTCCGATGCCGTCGATTCACGGCGGTTGGGCAAGAATACCGCCCCCACCCGCCGACGACGCAGCCGGACCCCGCACAACCTTCCGGGGGCCCGCTCAACTGGCAACCAGTATGCCCCCGATCGCCCGCGGATACGACGGCGGGTACGGCGGCGGGTGTCCCGCCGGGTAGGTTGGACGGCGTGACTAACGCAGAACAACCAGGTCACCCGACCACCGGATTGCGGGCCGACATCGCCCGGATGACCGGCGCCGGCGACGTAGCGGCGCCACCTCGGTCCCGGTCGCGCACGGTTTCCGCGGCGTGGCGGGATCTGACCCGCGGCTACGGGCAGCGGCAGCTGTGGCTGGAGCTGGGCTGGCAGGACATCAAGCAGCGGTACCGGCGTTCGACGTTGGGCCCGCTGTGGATCACCATCGCCACCGGCGCGATGGCGGTCGCCCTGGGGCTGCTGTACTCGCTGCTGTTCCAGCAGGAGCTGTCCTACTTCCTGCCGCACGTGACGGTCGGCCTGATCATTTGGGGCTTCATTTCCGGCTGCGTGCGCGAAGGCGCGACGGTGTTCATCGAAAACGAGGGCCTGATCAAGCAGTTGCCGTCGGCGTTGAGCGTCCACGTGTATCGCCTGGTGTGGCGGCAGCTGCTGTTCCTGGCGCACAACATGATCATCTGGCTGATCCTGGTGGCGGTGTTCCGCCCGGATCTGGGCTGGGGTTTCCTGCTGTCGATTCCGGCGTTGGCGCTGTTGGTGGTCAACGGGGTGTGGGTGACCATGTTCTTCGGCATCATCGCCACGCGTTACCGCGACGTGGCGCCCCTGCTGGAGTCGATGATTCAGCTGGTGTTCTACATGACGCCGATCGTGTGGACGACGAAGACGCTGGACGAGCAGGGCGGCGCGGTCGCGGAGCGAGCCCGCATCGCGGAGCTCAATCCGCTGTACCACTACCTGGAGATCATCCGCGCCCCGTTGACGGGCCAGCCGCTCGACGCGTACCACTGGTGGATCGTGTTGGGCTGCACGGTGGTGGGCCTGCTGCTCGCCCTGCTGGCGATGCGTCAGTGGCGGTCGCGCGTGAGCTACTGGGTGTAGTCGGGGAAGGGACGAGAAAGGCACATCATGGTCAGCATCGACACGTACGACGCGTGCGTCGACTTCCCCATTTTCGACGCGAAGTCCCGCTCGATGAAGAAGGCGTTCCTGGGTGCCGCGGGCGGTGCGATCGGCCGCACCGACTCCAATGTGGTGGTCGTCGAGGCGTTGAAGGACATCAACCTGCATTTGCGCGAGGGTGATCGCGTGGGGCTGGTCGGCCACAACGGCGCCGGCAAGTCGACGTTGCTGCGCCTGCTGTCGGGCATCTACGAGCCGACGCGCGGCACGGCGGACGTCCGCGGCCGGGTGGCCCCGGTGTTCGACCTGGGCGTGGGCATGGACCCGGAGATCTCCGGCATGGAGAACATCATCATCCGCGGTCTGTTCCTGGGGCAGACGCGCAAGCAGATGAAGGAGAAGCTGGACGACATCGCGGAGTTCACGGAGCTCGGCGACTATCTGCACATGCCGTTGCGCACGTATTCGACGGGCATGCGGGTGCGGTTGGCGCTGGGCGTGGTCACGTCCATCGAGCCGGAGATTCTGCTTCTCGACGAGGGCATCGGCGCCGTCGACTCGGCCTTCATGGCCAAGGCCCGCGATCGCCTCACCGCCCTGGTGGAGCGTTCGGGTTTGCTGGTGTTCGCGTCGCACTCGAACGAGTTCCTGGCGCAGTTGTGCGACACGGCCCTGTGGATCGACCACGGGCAGATCCGACAGGCCGGTCTGGTCGACGAGGTCGTCGAGGCGTACGAGGGCAAGGAGGCCGCCGACGCGGTGCGCCGCATCCGCGACGAACGGGGCCACCGGCCGCTGTAGCCGCCGCACCGGTGTGGGATGATGGGCCCATGAGCGAGGGACCGAAAACCAGCACCGCCGTCGTCGTCGTCACGCACAACCGCCTGCGGGAGCTGGCCGGTTCCCTGGAGGTCATCGCCGGTCAGACGCGAACCCCGGACTGGATCATCGTGGTGGACAACGCCGCCGACCCGCGCGTGCGCACCGTGGTGGAGGGCATCGACGATTCGACCGCCTGCGGCACGCGGGCGGTCTACCTGGGGTCGAAGACGAACCTCGGCGGCGCCGGCGGTTTCGCCTACGGCATGCTCCACGCGCTGGCGCTCGGCGCCGACTGGATCTGGTGCGCCGACGACGACGGCCGCCCCGAGGACGTCACGGTCCTGGAGAAGCTCCACGACTGCGCCGCCCGGCACGACCTCGACCAGGTGTCGCCGGTCGTGTGCGACATCGACGACCCCGAGAAGCTCGCGTTCCCGCTGCGTCGCGGCCTGACGTGGCGCCGCAACCGATCCGAGCTGCTTTCCGACGGCGCCAACCCCAACCTGCCCCGCGTGGAGGACGGTGACGGCGAGGTGTGGTTCACCGGTTTCGCCGACCAGGAGGCCGCCACCGGGCTGCCGCTGCCCGCCGACCTGGAGTGCACCGATTCCGACCGGGACCTGCTGCCCGGCATCGCCAGCCTGTTCAACGGCGCCCTGTTCACCGCCGCGTCCCTCGAGCGGCTGGGCGTGCCCGACTACCGCCTGTTCATCCGCGGCGACGAAGTCGAGTTCCACCGCCGTCTCGCCCGGTCGGGCCTGCGCTTCGGCACCTGCCTGACCACCGCGTACCTGCATCCGTCGGGCACCGCGGAGTTCCGCCCCATTCTCGGTGGCCGCATGCACACGCAGTACCCGGACGACGACGCGAAGCGGTTCTTCACCTACCGCAACCGCGGCTACCTGATGAGTCAGCCGGGCATGCGCAAGCTCCTGCCCCAGGAGTACGCGCGTTTCGCGTGGTTCTTCCTCGTCCAGCGCCGCGACGTCCCCGGTTTCGTCCGGTGGTGGGCGCTGCACCGCCGCGGCCGCCGCGAGAACTTCGAGCGCTACCAGCCGCCCGCGAAGGCGTCGAAGTAGTTCGCGGCCTCAGCCCTTCGCGCCGTCTTCGACCGCGAGCCCGAAGGGAATGCCCGTGTCCGACGGCCAGTACGTGTCGTCGGCGGAGAAGGTGATGGTCACCTTCTCGCCGTCGTCGTGACGGTCCGGGTTGATGACGACGTGCTCGACCGTCCGTGTTTCGCTCCCACCGCCCACGACCTTGGCCGTCACGTCGGTCGGCTCGTCGAGAACCAGGATCGCGAACTTCCGGTTGTCGGGCGTGCTCGGATTGGGGTCCGGAAGCTGCTGGTAGTCGGCGACCTCGGCTCGGTTCCGGAAAATCTTCACGGTGCCGGTCACGGTCTGCTCGCCGCTGGCGGCATTGCGTGACTCCTCCGAGCTTGAGCCCGAGCCCGGGCGCTCCCCCGGGGCCCGCTGCCCCGGCGTCGGATTCGGTCCGCCATCGGCTCCGTCGGCACCGGCGCCGCCAGAATCCGAGCCCTGCGCGGCGCCGCCGTCGGCAATGGCCTCGATGGCGCCCAGATCGTCGGCCGGGGTCCACGTCAGCTGTTCGAATTCATCTACCTCCGGCTCTGCGGGCTGTTCCACCAGCTCATTGCCCTGCCGCGTCACCTGCATCTGCTCGTGCACGTCCTCAAGCAACAAACTCTTGGCGGAGAACATGCCGGGCTGCCGGGTGGCTCGCAACGTGACCCTCACCTCGGCACCGTTCGAGCCGATCCCGTCGTAGTAGGCGTTGGGGAACTGGATCTTCCGGCCGTCGTCGTCGACGCCGTACACGACGATCGCGGCCATGTCGGGGCTCACCAGACTGCTGCCGTAGTTCAGCAGCAACTCCGGCACGTTTCCGTCGTCGAGATGCACCAGCGCGTACCGCAGCACTCCGCTGGGAGTTTCCTCGCCGAGGTCGGTCTGCAGCGGCTCCGGGTTGGCCAGCACCTCCTTGTACGCGGCCACGGCCCGCTCCTCCGGGGTCTGCGCCGCGCCGCCCTCGCTTGACGACGCCTGCCCTCCCCCGTCCGCTCCGAATTCTCCGTTTCGGTCCCCGGCAATCCGAACGATGAGGAACAGCGCCAGGACCAGGACGAGCACCAGCAGCACCAGAACGGCGATGAGCAGTTTGCGGGTTTTGTCACCCGTGTCGGGCGACGGCGTGTAAGTGGTCATGCGGGAAAAGGGCTCCATTCCGGAAACTCATGAACTCTCTCGTTCAGTAAACGGTTACAGCATGGAACCGGAGTCTTCCCGGAATTCGCCCGTTTCGGGTTCCCCGGCCGCGGTGCTACTGGCCTTCGAAGAACTTCTCCCAGTTGTCGGCGTCGGTCAGGGTCGGCACGGCGGCGCGCCACCGGTCGCGGACGGAATCCCATTCGGAGTTCAGGCGGCGCATGAGGCCGATGAGTTCCGAGCGCAGCGCCAGCTCACGGTCGCGGTCGCGGACGAGGCGGCGCACGCCGGACTGCGAGGCGTCGGTGACCCACACTTCGTCGAAGGTGGAGATGTGCCACCAGAAGGCGTCCTCGAAGGCGACGGCGACGGGGCCGGGGCGCTTCTTGCCCAGCTGGGTGTACGCCACGCGCTTGGCGAAGGTCTGGTCTTCGCTGGCGATTTCGCGCGTCGGCGGGCGCACGGGGGTCAGGCCGGCGGGTATGTCGGACAGCGGCAGCAGCTTGGTCTCGGGGTAGTCGGCGCGGCCGGCGGAGATGCGCCCGAAGTCGCCCTGGGAGGCCTCGGCGAGCACGGACGGTCCGCGCAGCATGTCCTTGACCGCCTCCATCTGCGTCCAGGCCAGGCCGTAGCGCATGGACACGATGTTCGACAGGATGCGGCGGGTGACGGTGCCCACCATGTCCTTCGCGGTCACCGGGCCGTGGATGGACGTGGCGATGAGCCCGTTGCGCAGGCCGAAGTACTGGGCGGCGTTTTCGACGTCCTTCCAGTAGAAGTCGGCGTGCCACACGGCGGCGCCGGGCACGGTGTCGGTGGGGTAGCCGGCTTTGGCGGCGCGGTAGCCGAAGTCGATGTCGTCGTACTGGAAGAACAGCGGCAGCGCCAGGCCGATCTTTTCCACGACTTCCGACGGCACCAGGCAGGTCCACCAGGCGTTGTAGTCGACGCCGAGACGGCGCAGCTGGTGGTGGTCGCGGACGTCGACGTCGGCCTTGGAGTACAGGTCGTCGTTTTCCAGGACGGTGAGGGTCTTCCAGTCGTATACCTCGCCGGTGCGGAACAGGTGCGTGGGGTTGTACAGGAACAGCATTTGCGCGCCGAGCAGCATGGGCTTGGCGGCGCAGCACGCCAGCGCGGACAGTCGCAGGGTGGTTTCCGGTTCGGGGCGGATGTCGTCGTCGGTGAGCAGGACCTGGCAGTCGCCGGCGGCGGTGGCGTCGCGCATGCCGCGGGAGAATCCTCCGGCGCCGCCCAGGTTCGGTTGCTTGACGACGTTCAGCCGCTCGCCCAGGATGTCCCGGGCCCGCTGAAATTCGGGCTGGTCTTCGGGGTGTTGGTCGCCCTGGTCGACGACGCGGATGGTGCGCACGCGGTCGAGGGCGGCGAGGTCGTCGGCCAGGGTGGCGACGGTGTTGGCGCAGTCGACGGGGCGGTTGTACGAGCAGATGACGATGTCCGTCGGCAGGTCCCGCCGCACCTGGTCGGCGGCGACGGTGTAGCGCAGGTCGGCGACCGATCCGCCGGCGTCGCCGGAGTCGACGACCACGTGGATGGCGCCGCCGTCGGCGAAGCGGTCCAGGGGCACGGTCAGTTCCACCTCGGCCTCGGGGGAGGCGGCGATGTCGGCCGCCGATGCCCGGGCGTGCGACGCCTCCAGGCGCAGGTGGCCGCCGATGTCCTCCGTGTACGCGCGGACGCGGACGTCGCCGGTGACGCGGCCGCGGATGGTGACCTCGGGAATCGTCGTCCACCGCTGCCACTGGGAGGCGCGGAAACGACCGAAGTAGGTGTCGGTGGCCACCGTCGTGTGCGGCGCCAGCTCGATGGCCGTGCGCGACGGCGTCACCCCGCCGCCGACGCCGACTCCCGCGCCGGAACCGACCTTGACCGTGTAGTACAGGTCCGAGTCGATCCAATCGGCCGGCGGGGCGAACAGCACCCGCTGGACGACCATGCCCTCGGCCGGGTCGATCGCCCCGGCGCCCGCGGAGGCGGACGACGCGGCGGTGGGATTGACGGAATCGGTGGAGGTGTTCACGGCCCCCAGGGTAGCGAGCCGACGCCCGGCCGCCCGTCGGACGCGCCCGCGTGCGGGGGCCGTTCGCGCCATCGGGCGGACGGCCCACGGGTGGCCGTCGTCAAGCGTTCCCCTACTTCACCTTGAAGATCACCGTGCGCTGGACGATGAAGTTGACCACCGTCGCCACGCCCTGGGCCACCACGAACGCCACCGTGTCGCTGGGGCCGCGGCCCCACCCCCACTGGTCCACCAGCAGGAACGGCGCGGCCCAGAAAATCACGTTCTGCACGGCGAACGTCGTCAAGTACAGCACCGCCACCGCCGCCAACCGCTTGCCCGACGCCTCCGCCTTGAACGTCCACCGGCGGTTGATCATGTACGCCGTGATCGTGCCCAGCACCCACGACACCGCCTTCGACAGCGTGCGGTCGACGCCGAGGCCCCAGTTCAGGATGATCAACGTGCCGAAGTCGACCACCGCCGCAATGACGCCGGAAATGATGAAACGCATCATCTGGACCATCAGGCCGTGGTCGTCGCGGGGCTTGTCGGACAGCGGCGCGGACGCGGACTTCTCCGCCCGGACGCCGGGGGCGTCGACCATCGGCTCGGCTGCGCGGTCGTCGCGGTTTTCGCTGGTGGAGTCGTCGTGGGCCTTGTGCACGGAACGGAAGCCTACGCCACCGGCGCGAACACCCCCAATGGCCGCGCGGAAGGACGCCCGTTCAGCGGCGCAGGGCCTCGCGCAGCAGGTCGAGCTTGTCGACGACGCCGACCTGGTCCTCGCCGACCACGCCGACGTCCTCGAGCACAGCCCACGTGTCGGCGCACAGTTCCTCGACGTCCTCGCCGGTCAGCGGCGTGCCGTCGTCGGCGACCCACCCCAGCACATCCATGACGTGGGACGTGACGTCGTGGCGGATGTCCTCGTCGGTGAGCGCGGACAGGCACAGCAGCGTCGCCAACGCGGCATCCCGGCCGGCGGCGTCGTCGGGATCTTCGGCGGGCAGGGCGCGCATGCGGAGGCAATCGTCGGCCACGCACGTGCATCCGGGGGTCCGCCGCAGGTCAAGCGCCTGCAGTAGCGGCACGAACTCGAAGACGCCCGACCGCTCGATGAGGTCGACGACATCGTCGCGGGCGGTGGACAACGTGTTGCGGATGGACTGCTCGCCGGTGAGCAGCTCGTTGATCGCCGCGATGTCCGGCCCGTCGGGCAGTTCATCGGGGTCGGAGTCCACCGGTGCCGCGACGTTGGCCACCCGGCCGCCGCGCCACAGGCCGTCGATGGTCCCGGAGCCGCCGATGCACAGCGCATCCGGGGTGGCGTCGTCGCGGGCGAACGCCTCGCGCACGTCCAACCGATGATCCCACAGCCCCCAATGCCAGGTCAGGGTGTCGCCGACGTCCTGCAGCACGTCACCGATGACGGTGTCCAGCGGAACGGTGACGTCGGCATCCGCGTCCGCGTTGCGAGCGTCCGTCCCTGCGTCGTCGCCCTCGGCACCGTCGAGGGTGAACTTCGTGGGGGCGGATTCGCCGGGCCAGCCGAACATGACGCGCAGCGCGTCGGAAAGCTCGCGAAGCGTCAGGCGGTCGTTGATGCCGAACTGCCGGTGCACGACCTGCGGCTCCTCGGTCAAAACGGCACCGATGATCAGCGTGGCCGGTTCGGCGGCCACGCGCACGCCCGGAAAGGCGATGACGTTGTCGGTATCCGTCGACATGGCCCCAAGCGTACCGACGCTCCCGAAACCCCGTCGGCGCCCGATCTCCCGTTCGACCGGCTCCGGCGGCCGCCCATCGGACGCTCGCAAGCGGCCCGCGGGCCGCCCACGGACCGCGAGTCAGCTACTCCACCACGTACTCCAGCGGCACCGGGCGGGCCTCGGCTCCCCAAGGTTCCCGCAGGTAATCACGTCGACGGCGCTGCGTTTCGAGCTCCGCCCACGTCGCCGTCAGCTCCTCCAGCCCCCGCGCCCACGCCAACGCCGGACCCGCCGCCGGCTCGCCGACGTGCTCGAATTCGATGGGTTCGACGTCGCCGATGGTCGGAAACCGCGGCGCCACGAGCTTGTCCTTGCCCGGCTTCGCCTTCTCCTCCGCCACGCGCGCCTTCAGTTCCTTCACGTGCGCGCGCAGGGCCCGGGTCGTCGCGGTCACGTCGACGCGCGGGGCGGGCGTGCGCTTGACGACGTCGGCCTCCTCCCCCACGGCCAACACCGCCACTCCGGCGAACAGGTTTGCCAGCGTCGCGGCCGCGTCCTCCGATTCCGGGTCGACGAGCCACGCCCCCGACAGCCGATCGCCGGTGAGCTGCGGCGCGAGCTGCACGTGCCACACCGCGATGTCGCCGGCGCCGTCTCCGCCGCCATCGCCGCCCGGCGCGCCGACGACCGCGATGGTGGTCGGGGCCGCGCCCCCGTTCGCGGTGGTCGCCTGCTCGTCGCCGGTGGTCGCCTGCTGCTCGCTCATGCGCATCAGGATAACCGTCCGCGCGGATCGGCCACCGGGGCGGATCCGGGCCGCCCGGTACTGTTGCACCCATGTTCGGATTCCTGAGGAAGAAGAAGCAAGACCCGGTGTACATCGCCGCGGAACACACCGACACCCCGATGTCGTCGGAGATGACCCGCATGATCGCCCAGGAGCTGCCGATGCTCGACAGCGCCAGCCGCACCCGCGTGTACAAGCTCCTCGAGGAATACGACGGCCCCACCATCACCTCCCAGGAGGAACTGCCGCAGGAGATCCGCGAGATCATGGACCTGTAGGTCCTCCCCGCCCGCCGGGGGTCCGGGGATTCTCAGGTTTTTCTACGCCCGTTCCCGGGGCGCGCCCCCCTGTGGACATACATGGTCGGGAGTAGCCTGATCGTTGATGTCTGCACACACCAACGGCACGTCCAGCACCGGCGCTTCGAACGGTGCCCCCGGAGCCGTCTCCACAGAAGCCAGGACCCTCACCGGCTGGGGCCGCACCGCCCCCTCGACCGCGGAAGTCCTGTCGACCCCCGACGTCGCGGAGATCGCCGATGCGGTCCGCGCCGTCGCCGAGCAGAACGACGGAAAGCCCGCGCACCTCAAGCGCGGCGTCATCGCCCGCGGCATGGGCCGCTCCTACGGCGACCCCGCCCAAAACGCCGGCGGCCTGGTCGTCGACATGCAGGCCCTCAACCGCATCCACTCCATCGACCCGGACTCCGCGGTCGTCGACGTCGACGGCGGCGTCACCCTCGACCAGCTGATGAAGGCGGCCCTGCCCTACGGCCTGTGGGTCCCCGTGCTGCCCGGCACCCGCCAGGTCACCATCGGCGGCGCCATCGGCCCCGACATCCACGGCAAGAACCACCACTCCGCCGGCTCCTTCGGCGACCACGTGATCTCCATGGATCTCCTCGTCGCCGACGGCCGCGTCCTCCACCTCGAACCCGAGGGCTCCGACGACGACCCGTCCGGCGAATTGTTCTGGGCCACCGTCGGCGGCATGGGCCTGACCGGCATCATCCTGCGGGCCAAGATCCGCATGACCAAGACGGAAACCGCCTACTTCATCGCCGACGGCGACCTCACCGCCGACCTCGACGAAACCGTGGCGTTCCACTCCGACGGCTCGGAGCACAACTACACGTACTCGTCCGCCTGGTTCGACGCGATCTCCCCCGAGCCGAAGCTCGGCCGCGCCGCCATCTCCCGCGGCTCCCTGGCCACCCTCGACCAGCTGCGGGAACTGTCGCCGAAGCTGGCGAAGGACCCCCTGAAGTTCAACGCCCCCCAGCTGGTGACGGTCCCGGACATCTTCCCGTCGTTCACCATGAACAAGCTGTCCATGATCACCATCGGCCAGCTGTGGTGGCTGAAGTCCGGCACCTACCGCAACCAGGTCCAGAACCTCACGCAGTTCTACCAACCGCTCGACCTGATCGGAGAGTGGAACCGCGGCTACGGCAAGAAGGGCTTCCTCCAGTACCAGTTCGTCGTGCCCACCGACGCCGTCGAGCCGTTCAAGGACATCATCCGCGACATCCAGAAGTCCGGGCACTACTCCGCCCTGAACGTGTTCAAGCTGTTCGGCGAAGGCAACCGCGGTCACCTGTCCTACCCGATGCCCGGTTGGAACGTCTGCGTCGACTTCCCCATCAAGCGCGGCCTCGGCCCCTTCCTCGACGAGCTGGACAAGCGCGTCATGGAATTCGGCGGTCGCCTGTACCTGGCCAAGGAGTCCCGCACCTCCGCGGAGAACTTCCACGCCATGTACCCGAAGATGGACGACTGGATCCGCATCCGCAACGACATCGACCCCAACGGCGTCTTCGAGTCCGACATGAGCCGTCGACTCGAGCTGCGCTAGACCCGATTAGGAGCAACGAACATGATCAACGCCGTGGGCGTCCCCCAGTCCATCCTGGTGCTCGGCGGCACCAGCGAAATCGGCCTTGCCATCACCGCCGCGTTCCTGGAGAAGGGCCCCGCCAAGGTCATTCTCGCCGCCCTGCCCGATGATCCCGGCCGCGACGCCGCCGAGGCGCAGATGCGCGCCGCCGGCGCCAGCGACGTCCGCGTCATCGACTTCGACGCCACCGACTTCGACTCCCACCCGGACGTCGTCGACGAGGCGTTCCGGGACGGCGACGTCGACATCTGCATCGTCGCGTTCGGCCTGCTCGGCGACGCCGAGGAGCTGTGGCAGAACCAGCGCAAGGCCGTGCAGATCGCCCAGGTCAACTACACCGGCGCGGTGTCGGTGGGTGTGCTCGTCGGCCAGAAGTTCAAGGCCCAGGGTCACGGCCAGTTCATCGCCATGTCCTCCGCCGCGGGCGAGCGCGTCCGCCGCTCGAACTTCGTCTACGGCTCGACCAAGGCCGGCCTCGACGGCTTCTACCTGTGCCTCGGCGAGGCGCTGGCCGAGTACGGGGTGAAGACCCTGGTCATTCGCCCCGGCCAGGTGCGCACCCGCATGTCCGCCGGCGTGAAGGAAGCCCCGCTGACGGTGAACAAGGAGGACGTCGCCCGGCTGGCCGTCCGCTCCGTCGAAGCCGGCAAGACGCTGGTGTGGGCGCCGCCGACGTTCCAGTGGGTCATGATGATCCTCAAGCACATCCCGCGCCCGATCTTCCGCAAGCTGCCGATCTGATCCCGGGCGGCGGGGCGTCGTAAAGCGGCGCCTTCGTTTCGATCCCCCGGGCGCCGTCCGGGCAACGGCCCGGCGAAGCCCCGGCACCGTCGCACAAGCGGCGCGGTCGGGGTCCGGCGCATGTGCGACACTGGTCGCATGGCAGAAAGCACCACGCCGCCCACCACCGCGGCGACCCCGGCCGACGACGCCGCGGCCGACGCCCCCGCGCGCGTCGGCCGCGACCGGCGACCCGACCCGTTCGCCACCGACCCCGTCGGCGAGATCTTCGCCGACGACCAACTGTCGCTGAAGCACACCGCCGTCGGCATGGTTGCGGCGGCCGGCGGCGGCGCAATCGTCGCGTTCGTCGCCTGGTTCCTGCTGCGCGGCATGTCGCTGCCCGCGTTCGGCGGCTCGCTGGTCACCCGCGCGGTCTCCTCCGCGGTCACGGTGGTCCTGCTGCTCACCGTCACGGTGCTCCTCCACCAGTGGGCCACGCGCGGCGCCGGACGACGGCCGCGGTGGGCCGAGTTGCTCACCTACGTCGTGGCCTACCTGTCACCGGCGGCGCTGGTCGTGTCGACTCTGGCCATCCCGCTGGGTTCGACCCGCCTGTACCTGGACGGCATCAGCATCGACCAGGAATTCCGCACCGAATACCTCACCCGCATGACCGCGGAATTCGGGCTCAACGACATGGCGTACATCGACGTCCCGTCGTACTACCCCGCCGGCTGGTTCCTGCTCGGCGGACGATTCGCCGCGCTGCTGGGCCTGCCCGGCTGGGAGGTGTTCCAGCCGTGGGCGCTGATCACCCTGGCCACCGGCGGGTCGCTGCTGGTGCCGGTGTGGCAGCGGCTGTCCGGTTCGTTGCCCGTCGCCGCCGGCATCGCGCTGCTGACGACGGCCATCGTCCTGTCCACCACCGCCGACGAGCCCTACGCCGCCGTCATCGCAATGGGGCTTCCTGCGCTGGCCGTCATGGCCCGGCGGGCGCTCGCCGGCGCCTGGGCGGCGACCATCGGAGTCATCGTCTTCCTGGGCATCTCCGCCACCTTCTACACCCTGCACACCGCGGTCGGCGCCCTCATCGTCGTCACGTTGACCGTCGCGGCCTGCGCGGCGGAGCGGTCGTGGCGGCCCGTCGCAAAGCTCGTGCTGATCGGCGCCGGATCCATGCTCATCGCCGCCACCGTGTGGGGCCCGTACCTCTGGGCCAGGCTGACCGGCGCGCCGTCGTCGGGTGCGACCGCCATGAACTACCTGCCCGACAACGGCGCTCGCGTGCCGCTGCCGATGTTCGCCGCATCCGTCATCGGGCTGATGTGCCTGCTCGGGCTGATCTGGATGGTGGTGCGCGTCCTGGAGCCCGACACCCGCGCCATCGTCATCGGCCTGACCGTCATGTACGGCTGGGCCGTCGCATCGATGATCGCGACGCTGGCCGGGCGGACGCTGCTCGGTTTCCGCCTCGAGACGCCGATCACCCTCATGCTGGCCACGGCCGGCGTGTTCGCCATCGCCGACATGAGACTCAACGGCGTCGAAAAACTGTGGCCCGACGCCGTGCGGCCGGCCATCGCGCGGACGATCAGCGCCGGCGTCGCGGTCGTGATCTTGCTCGCGGGAATCGGCTACGCGCAGTCGATCCCCACCAGGCTCCACGGCCCGATCGACCTGGCGCACACCGACACCGACGGCTACGGCGAACGCGCCGACCGTTTCGCCCCCGATGCCGGCGTCCATTACGGCGACATCGACGCCGCGCTGCGCGATGCCGGCCTCGAACCGACCGAATCGGTCGTCCTCACCGACGAACGCAACTTCCAGGCGTATTTCCCCTGGTACTCATTCCAGGCCCTGACCAGCCACTACGCCAACCCGCTGGGCGAGTTCGACCGTCGCAACGCCGCCATCGAGGAATGGGCGACGATGACCGACCCCGACGAACTCGTCTCGGCGATGGACGCCGACCCCTGGCGCGGACCCGACGCCATCATCGTCCGCGGCGATTCCACCGACCCGGATTCGCGGTACACCATCGACCTGGCCGACGACATCTACCCCAACAACCCGAACGTCCTCTTCCGCGGAGTCGCCTTCGACCCGGCCGTTTTCCGGGGGCACTGGACGACCACCCAAATCGGGCCTTTCGTCGTCTTGATTAGGCAATAGGGGCCTTTTCCGTAGACTGTTTTCCCGTGTCTGCCGAAACCAGTGAAATCACGAGGTCCCCGGATCCCGACGAACCCGTCGTGACCGTCGACCGCATCGAACGCCCGCCGATGGACGGCCCGAAGCCCTCGAAGGGGGTTCGGATCGCCGCCATCGCCGCGGGCATCATCGGTTTTCTGTGCTTCGTGGCGCTGCCCTTCCTGCCGGTCGTCCAGACCCAGTCGTCGCTGCACTGGCCCCAGAACGACAGCCTCGAGTCGGTCGACGCGCCCCTGATGGCGCAGGCCCCGATTTCGCTGTCGCTGGACGTGCCCTTGTCGCTTGCCGACGAACTGCCGGAGGGTCGCTCGCTGCTGGTCGGCACGTTGCCGCCGGATTCGAAGGACCCGACGGCCGAGGGCCTGCAGGTGCGGCGCATCGACGGTTCGGTCGACGTCGTCGTCCGCGACCGGGCGATCCTGACGCTCGACGAGGATCAGGTCGCGGCCAACCGCGGTGGCGTCATCTCCATCCGCTCGGACCATGAGCGCACCGAAGCGTTCGTCGAGGGCGCCGTCGACGCCGAGGGCGAACCCCTGCGCGGCGTCGTCGACGAGGACATCCGGCCGCAGACGGTGGGCATCTACACCTCGCTGCCGGCCGACGGCGACGCCGCCGCGGCGGTGGCCGCCGGCCTGAACCTCGACATGGAGATCGACAGCCGCTACACGTCGAAGCCGACGATCATCAAGTACATCGTCATGTGGCTCGGTCTGCTGATGGCCGTGGTGTCGTTGTGGGCGCTGCGGCGCATCGACAAGGTCGACGGTTCGACGCCGACCCCGTGGCTGCGCAAGGACGCCTGGCAGATCAAGCCGCTGGATGCCCTGGTCGGCTTCATTCTCCTCGTGTGGCACTTCATCGGCGCGAACACGTCCGACGACGGTTACATCTTCACCATGGCCCGCGCCTCCGACGAGGCGGGGTACATGGCCAACTACTACCGCTGGTTCGGCGTCCCCGAGTCGCCGTTCGGCGCCCCGTACTACGACCTGTTGGCCCTGATGGTCAAGGTGTCGACGGCGTCGGTGTGGATGCGCCTGCCGGCGCTCATCGCCGCGTTCGCCATCTGGTTCGTGCTGTCGCGTCTGATCATCCCGCGCCTGGGCAAGGACATCGCCGAGCGTCGCGTGGCGTACTGGTCGGCGGCCGGCGTGCTGCTGGCGTTCTGGCTGCCGTACAACAACGGCCTGCGCCCCGAGCCGGTCGTCGCCCTGGGCGCCCTGCTGACGTGGGTGTTCATCGAGCGTGCGATCCTCACCCGCCGCCTGTTCCCGGCGGCCATCGGCGTCATCGTCGCCACGCTCGCCCTGAGCTGCGGTCCGACCGGCCTGATGGCCGTCGCCGCCCTGCTGGCGGGTCTGCCGATGCTGGTGCGCATCGTCGTCGATCGCCATGAGGCCCTCGGCGGCGGCGCCAAGGCCCCGCTTATGCAGACCATGCCGTTCCTCGCCGCGGGCACCGCGATCCTGGTGGCGGTCTTCGGCGACCAGACGCTGGCCACGGTGCGGGAATCCACCCGCGTGCGCGGCATCGTCGGCCCGTCCATGCCGTGGTACGAGGAGCCGATCCGCTACTACTGGATGATCCTCCAGTCGGTCGACGGTTCCTTCACCCGCCGCTTCGCCGTGTTGGCCGCGCTCACGGCCCTGGCGATCACCATCGCCGCGCTGCTGCGCCACCGGACGGTGCCGGGCGCCCTGGCGGCGCCGGCGACGCGCCTGGTGTTCATGTTCGTGGGCACGATGTTCTTCCTGACCTTCACGCCGACGAAGTGGACCCACCACTTCGGCGTGTACGCGGGCATCGGCGCCGCCCTGGCCGCCCTGGCGGCGATGGCGATCTCGCATTGGGCCGTCGGCTCCCGCCGCAACCAGGTCCTGTTCGCGGGCGTGGCCATCTTCATGCTGGCGTTTTCCCTGATGGGCATCAACGGCTGGTGGTACGTCTCGGCGTACGGCGTGCCGTGGTTCGACAAGACCGTGCAGCTCAACGGCGTCGAGGCCGGCAACATCGTCATGGTCATCGCCGTGCTCACGCTCGCCGCAGGTGCGGTGCTGCAGTTCGTGCAGGAGTTCCGCGGCGAGGATCGCAAGCCGTCGACGCTGGCCGCGCGACTGCGCCTGGGCACCATCGCGGCGTCGCCGTTCGCGGTGGTCAGCTTCATGGTGGTCATTTTCTCGGTGCTCAGCCTGGGCAAGGGCTTCGTTTCCCAGTACCCGGCGTACTCCGTCGGCCTGGGCAACATCCGCGCGCTGACGGGCAAGACGTGCAACCTGGCCGAAGACGTGCTCATGGAAACCGACCCGAACCAGGGGTACCTGACCCCGGTCGGCGGCGTCTCCCTGGGCGATTCCCTCGATCCGGAGGGCAATGCCCGCGGCTTCACCCCGAATGGTCTGCCGGGCGAGATGACGGCCGACGCGGTGTGGGTCAACGACGGCCAGACGAATGCCGACCGCAGCGAGAACCCGGATTCCAACTGGGTCTCCGGCGGCGAGGGCGCGTCGACGGACGGCGGTTTCGAGGCCGAAGCCGGCGTCAACGGTTCGCGTGCGACGTTGCCGTTCGACCTCGATGCGAAGCGCATCCCGGTGTTGGGTTCGTACTCGGAGGACGTTCAGGTCCCGGGTTCGCTGACGACGTCCTGGTACGAGCTGCCGGAGCGTTCCGAGTCGCATCCGCTGCTGGTGGTGTCGGCCGCGGGCCGCATCTACCATCACGACATCAACGGCGTGAAGCAGAAGGGCCAGAAGCTGATGGCCGAGTACGGCCGGTGGGATGGCGAAAACTGGGTGACGCTGCACGAGGCCGAGCCGTTGGACATCGGCCCGGCTCCGACGTGGCGCAACCTGCGTTTCCCGACGGCCGACATTCCGGAGGAGGCCACGGCGGTGCGCCTGGTGGTGTCCGACGAGAATCTGGCGAAGGACGAGTGGATCGCGCTGACCCCGCCGCGCCTGGCGGAGCTGAAGCCGATGCCGGAGGTCATCGATTCGTCGGTGCCGACCATTCCGGACTGGGCGGTGGCGTTCCAGTTCCCGTGCCAGCGTCCTTTCGATCACTTTGCGGGTGTGGCGGAGAATCCGAAGTACCGCATCACCCCGGACCGTGAGCTGAAGGTGTCGTCGACGGATACGTGGCAGTCGCTGTCGGCGGGTGGCGTGCTGGGCATGTCCGATGCGGTCAACGAGTCGGTGGCCGTCCCGGCGTACCAGAAGGACGATTGGAACCGTGACTGGGGCATCGTCGAGGCGCTGCAGTCCCGTCCGAATCCGGATGGCGTGCGTCCGGGGCCGGCGGTGATCCAGTACGAGGAGATCACCCGTTCGGGTCTGTGGTCTCCGGGGCCGATGATCGTGGAGGAGGATTAGTCCTCCCGGGCGGGGACGTTGCGTGACGACGTCCACGTCCCCGCCGTCCGGCCGGTGAACCCGGGTGTCCTTCCTTCGGGAGGGGTGCCCGGGTTCCGTCGTTTTCCGGCGCGGTCGTCGGGTGCGGGCGGCGGCGCGGCGTCATTTCGCGGACAATGGGGCGGTGAGCACTTTCGACGACATCGGACATGACGGTCTCCCGGATGAGGGAGCTTCGGCCGGCGACCGCCCGCCCATCCTCGTCGCGGCGGTCGTCGTCACGGATGAGCGGGGGCGGGTCCTCACCGTCCGCAAGAGGGGCACGGATCGTTTCATGCTCCCCGGCGGTAAGCCGGAGGAGGTGGTCTCCGCGGATGGGGGCGGGCGTCGTGAAGCACCGGCGGAAACCGTGGTCCGGGAGTTCCGCGAAGAATTGGGCGCGGAGCTGGACCCGGACAAGCTGTCCGAATGGGGCGTCGCCGCCGATGCCGCGGCGAACGAGCCGGGTCGCGTCGTGGTGGGGCATCACCAGCGGTATCTGGGGCGGGCGCCGGAGGTGTCGCCGCGTGCGGAGATCGAGGAGATCCGGTGGGTGGATCCGCATGCGCCGACCGGTCGGCTCGCGCCGATGCTGGCCAACCACACGCTGCCGCGGCTCCGCGACGGGGCGCCGGCGCGCGTGATCTCCTCCGTGACGGTCTTCGCCGGTTCCACCGATGGCACCGACCCGGCGTGGCGGGCCGCCGCCGTCGAGCTGGGACGCACGTTGGGCCGCGAACGCGTCGAATTGGTCTACGGGGGTGCGGCGATCGGGTTGATGGGCGCCGCCGCCGACGCCGCGTTGGACGCCGGCGGCACCGTCACCGGCGTGATCCCGACGTTGCTGCGCGACCGGGAAATCGCCCATCGCGGCCTGACCCGCCTGGAGACGGTGGACACGATGTCCCAGCGCAAGGACCGCATGTACGCCCTCGGCGACGCCTTCGTCGCGCTGCCCGGCGGCGCCGGGACGTTGGAGGAGTTCTTCGAGGTGTGGACCCGCCAGCACATCGGCATCCACCAGCAGCCCGTGGCCCTCGTCGGGCCGGGCGGGTTCTGGGGGCCGTTGGTGGACCTCATCGAGTCGCTGGTCGACGGGGGCCTGGTGCACCGCAAGCACCTGGATTCGCTCATCGTCGTGGAGGATCCCACCGAGCTGCTGCCGCGGTTGTGCGCGTGGCGCGCGCCCGGCACGAAGTGGTCGTAGCGCCCCCGCACCCCGTGGGCGCGACACCCGCCCGGCACGGGGGCGCGACGTGCTTCCGGCGCCGACGGGGCACCACTCCCCCGACATGACGACGCGCGGTCGGGGCCCCTTCCCCAGGGCCCCGACCGC
>NZ_KV787160.1:0-12170 GCF_001807025.1 Corynebacterium sp. HMSC11E11
GTTTGTCCTTGGGGTGCGGGGCCCGTCTTTTTGCGTGTGGTGCGTGGTTTCCGCTGATTCCCTGTGTGGGGGTTGGCGGGGACCACGCTTTACGCGTCTCAAGGGGGCGTTTTTTTAAGGCGCTGTTCGTTTGAAGGCCCGGCGTCCCCAACTATTGATTGACCCGTCATCGGGGTGAAAACCGCAGGTAGATCGATGTTTCCGGCCTCCGTGAATAGGGTGGGAGGTATGAGAAAGCTTTACATCGCCGCCGCCACGTACCTTGGATTCGGACTCTTCGCCGGAGTCTTCTACCGCGAGTGGACCCGCGTCTACGACGCCGTCGAAACGTCGCAGCTGAATACCCTGCACACGCACCTGCTCGTGCTGGGCACGTTCTTCTTCCTCATCGCCCTCGCGTTGGAGAAGCTGTTCCGTCTCAGCGCGCACAAGTCATTCGACGCCTGGTTCATCGTCCACAACATCGCTTTGGTCTGGACCATCGGCTTCATGCTCGCCAACGGCATCGTCCACACCACCGGCAATGGTGACGCGTGGGGCGCCATGTGGTCCGGCATGGCCGGCCTGGGCCACATTCTGCTCACCATCGCATTCATCATGTTCTTCATGATCCTGGGCAAGCGCATTCGCCGCGTCGAACTCGACGAAACCAAGGCCGCGACGAATCCCGCACCTTCCGCCTAAGGGCCGCATCCGCCTAGCTTTCGTCGCATCCGCCAAGAATCCGCCCCGGCTCACCAGAGCCGGGGCGGATCGTCGTTTCGTGGGTACGTGCGTCGCGCCTATTCGTCGGCGATGGCGGCGAGCGGCGGAGTTTTGGCCGCCTTCCGCGCTGGCCAGACCGCAGCGAGGACGCCGACGATCGCGGCGCCGACGAGCACCGTCGCCAGCAACCCCCAGGGCACGACGATCGTGCCGAGTCCCTCGTCGGAAAGCACGGTCAGCAACGCCCACCCGAGGCCAAGGCCCAGCAACGCGCCGACCACCGCGCCGAAGATGGAAATCTGCATCGACTCCAGGCGAACCATGCGACGAATGTCGGAGCGCTGCATGCCGACGGCGCGGAGCATGCCGATCTCCTGGCGCCGCTCGATGATCGACAGGGCCAGGGTGTTGATGATGCCGAGGATCGAAATCACGACCGCCAACCCGAGCAGCGCGTACACGATGCCGAGGAGGGCATCGACGGAGGCTGCGGCGACGCCGCCGAACTCCTCCCGATCCTGCACCTGTACGACGAGATACGGGGCCACCGCCTCCTCGAGGGGGCCGCGCAACGACTCGACGCGGTCGGCGTCGATGTAGTCGTCACGGTCGGACGCATCGGCTCCGTCGTCGAGCGCCGCGGCCCGCGCGTCGGCGGATCCGCCCTCGATCCCGACGTAGATCTGCATCGGGGTGAGCATGGCGCGCGACGCCCCCGCCCGGTCCAGGATCGACGGCGACAGGGTGATGCCGCCCTCGCCGTCGATGTCGGAGTGGATGCCGGTGACCTCGGTGTCGATGATGCCCATCGGGGAGACCACTCCGACCGGGTGGCCGAGCTCCCAGCCGCGCTCTTCGGCGACCGACTCGGAGATCACCGCACCGGCATCGGGCGCGGCCAAGTCGAGCGAACCCGCGATGGTGTCCGCCGAATACCACCGGCCGTAATCGCCGTCGAGGAAGGAGCCGCCGCCGGGGCCGCCCGCGCCTCCCGGGCCGGTCGCGCCCGGTCCCTCGGCGATCGCGGCCTGCGCCTGCGCGAGCGCCTCCGGGTCGTCGGCGTCGATGACCTGCGCCGCGCCGAGGTAGACGGTGGCCGTGTCGGTGACGCCGTCGACGTCGGAGACCGCACCGCGCACGCCGTCGGGCATGGCCACGTGGGCCATCATCGGCGGGCTGAGCACGTAGTCGGCGGCGAAGTTCTCGTCCATGAAGTCGTCGATGGCGCCCTTCATCGTCGAGCCGAGCATGCCGACGCACGCGACGAGCGCCAGGCCGAGCGTGAGGGCGAACGCGGTGGCGGCGGTGCGCCGCGGGTTGCGGCGGGAGTTGGTCGCCGCCAGCTTTCCGACGGCCCCGAACGGCGCACCGATGACGCCGCCGAGAGAGCCCACCAACGGAATCGACAGCGCGGGGCCGGCCAGCCACATCGCGGCGATCGAGGCGACCGCACCGTAGCCGACGAGGCGGGCGCGGGGACCGGTGTCGCCGTCGGTCCACTGCAACGCCCAGACGATGAAGCCGACGGCCAGCACCGCCAGCACCGCGCCGGCGATCGTGCGGACCCGAAGCTTCGGGTCGGAGCCCTGGTCGCCGGAGCGCATCGCCTCCACCGGAGGGATGGCGCCGGCGCGGGCGGCCGGGGCCCACGCGGCGAGGACGGTGATGAGCAGCCCGGCGACGAGCGGCACCACGACGGCCGCCGGAGTGGCGGTCAGCCCGTTGCCCGGCATGTCGAAGCCGAATGCGCCCATGGCCGCGTACAGCAACTGCGACAGGCCGAAGCCGGCGGCGACGCCGAGCAGAGAGCCGACGAGGCCCACGACGATCGCCTCCATCACCACCGAACCGGTGAGCTGCCCGCGGGACGCGCCGAGGGCGCGCAGCAGCGCGAACTCCTTGGTCCGCTGCGCCACCAGCATGGAGAACGTGTTGGAGATGATGAACGTGCCCACCAGCAGACCGATGAGGCCGAAGGCGACGAGGAAGTAGTTGACGAACCCGAGCGCCTGCGAAATCTGCTCGGAGTCGCGTTCGGCGAGCGCGGCGCCGGTGTCGACCTCCAGGTCGGGGAACTCGGCGGCGATGCGGTCGCGCAGCTGTCCGGGATCCACGCCATCGGCGGCGGCGAGCACCACCTGATCGACGTGTTCGCCGTCGGTGTAGAGATTCATCCACGTGTCCACGGGGAACAGGACGCCCAACCAGCCCGCGACGTCGCCGTCGAGCTGGTACACGCCGGAGATGGTGACGTCGGCCCGGTCGGAGCCGGTGACCACGGTGACGGTGTCGCCGACGCCGACGTTGCCGCGTTCGGCGGCGGTGTCGTTGACCGCGACTTCGTCGGGGCCCCGCGGCGGGTTGCCTTCGGGGAACGTGGTGGAGGGGCCGACGGCCTCGGCGTCGTCGTAGTACGGCAGGCCCTGGGCGGGGGCGCCGCCGGTCTGGATGGGCTTGCCGTCGGAACCGGTCATGATGACGCTGGCCGCCCGCGCGCTGACGTTGAGTGCGCCGACGCCGTCGACGGCCTCGATGGCGTCGACGGTGTCGCGGTCCATGCCGGGCGTGCCGGACGGGGATTCGACGACGACGTCCATTCCGTCGTAGGCGGTGGCCAGCACGCCGTCGAACGCCTTGTTCAGCGATGCGGTGAACACGAATGCGCCGGAGATGAACGCGGTGCCCAGCACCACGGACAGGATGGTCAGGGCGAAGCGGATCTTGTGGGCGGCGAGGCTTCGGACGGAAACCCGCCGCATGGTCGAAAAGGATGCGCTCACTGTTGTTCCATGCGCGCCATGCGGTTGAGGATGGCGTCGGTGTCGGGGTCGCGGAGCTCGTCGACGATGCGGCCGTCGGCGAGGAAGATGACGCGGTCGGCGTAGCTTGCGGCCTTGGCGTCGTGGGTGACGATGACGACGGTCTGCCCCAGGTCGTCGACGGCGGTGCGCAGGATCTGCAACACTTCGCGCGACGAGTTGGAGTCGAGGTTGCCGGTGGGTTCGTCGCCGAAGATGATCTCGGGCCTGCCGACGAGGGCGCGGGCGCAGGCGACGCGCTGCTGCTGGCCGCCGGACAGTTCCGACGGGCGGTGCGACAGTCGCCCGGTCAGGCCGAGTCGGGAGGTGATCGAGTCGAACCATTCCCGGTCGACGGTGCGGCCGGCGATGTCGACGGGCAGCGTGATGTTCTCGGCGGCGGTCAGCGTGGGCACGAGGTTGAAGGACTGGAAGACGAAGCCGAGGCGGTCGCGGCGCAGGGCCGTGATCTCCTTGTCGGACAGGGCGGACAGTTCGGTGTCGCCGATGCGCGCCTCGCCGGAGGTGGCGGTGTCGAGGCCGGCCATGCAGTGCATGAGGGTCGACTTGCCGGATCCGGAGGGGCCCATGATGGCGGTGAATTCGCCGCGGCCGAATTCCACGTCGACGGCGTCGAGCGCCGTGACGGCGGTGTCTCCGGCGCCGTAGCGTTTGGTCAGGCCGATCGCGCGGGCGGCCGGCTCCTTCGGGGTTGCGGTGCCCGGGGTGTCGGGTACGGACATGTGTGACCTTCCGTGCGGTTGCGCGCCGGCCGGGGTGCCGGTCGGTTACATGTTCCCCATTATGTCGGGTCGCCGCCACGTGGGGCTCCCGCGCCGGCTGCGGAAGGTGCGGCGTCGCCCGGTGGTGGGGTCGTCGAAGGACAGTTCGCGGCACAGCAGGTGCATGGGGCGGGCGGGGTCTTCGGCGTCGGCGGGCAGGACGTCGGGGTAGAGCGGATCCCCGAGGATGGGAAAGCCCAGGTCATGCAGGTGCAGCCGCAGTTGGTGGGTGCGTCCGGTGATCGGCCGCAGCCGCCATAGGGCGGTTCCGGGCCCCGGGTGGCCGTCGTCAAGCGAAACGTCCTCGACGACGGTGATCGCGTTGGGTTCGCCGGTCACCGTGCGGGCCTGCAGGATCCCCCGGGTCTTCTCCTGCCGCGTGCGCAGCGTGAACGGGGCGTCGGGCAGTTCGCCGGGTGCGGGTCGGCGCGTGCGGGCCTCGTAATGCTTGACGACGGCGCCCGGGTCGGCGAAGAGATCCTGGTACGCGCCACGGACCTCGGGCCGGGCGACGAAGACGAGAACGCCCGAGGTCAGACGGTCGAGACGGTGCGCGGGGATGAGGTCGCCGTCGTCGAGTTCGCGGCGCAGGCGGACCACGGCGGACTCGGTGATGTGGCGGCCGCGCGGCGTCGTGGCCAAAAACGGAGGCTTGTCCACGACGACGAGATCGCGGTCGCGGTGGAGGATCGGCATCGGCCCGGCGATGGTCGGCTCCGGCGCGGGCAGCCGGTAGAACCAGATGTCGGTGCCGGGGCGCAGCGGCGCGTCCGGGGCCAGGGGGCGGGCGTTGGCGTCGACGACGGCGCCCTCGGCGAAACGGGCGGCGACGGTGGCCGGACCGTCATCCGGGTGGCGGTGGGTCTGCCCCTCGACCGCGGCGGTGACCAGATCCATCGCCGTGACCGGCGCATCCCCCGGCGCACCGGGGGCGCGGACGCGGGAGGGATTGAGCCCGTCGCGAATCGGCAGCGGCGCCAGGCGGCGGCGACGGCGGCGTGCGGGCGGAGGGGTCGTGGGCACGGGAGGATCGTAACAACGTGACCGTCGGAGGCGGCGGCGCGATCCGGGGCGTCGTGTACAACGAGGGCATGAGCCGATCTCGTCCACCGCTGTCCGTCCTCGACCTCGTGCCCGTGTCGGCCGGGTCGACCGCCGCCGAGGCCATCGCGGCCACCGTGGAGGCCGCCCGTGCCGCCGAAACCTCAGGTTACAAGCGGTTCTGGGTCGCCGAGCACCACAACACCCTGAACATCGCGTCGTCGGCGACGACGGTGCTGATGGGCCACATCGCCGGCGCGACGTCGACCATCCGCGTCGGCTCCGGCGGCATCATGCTGCCCAACCACGCGCCGCTGCGGGTGGCCGAAGACGTGGGCACGCTGGCCACCATCCATCCCGACCGCATCGACCTGGGACTCGGCCGCGCGCCGGGCACCGACCCGTCGACCGCCCGGGAACTGCGGCGCGGAGCATCCGACGTCGTCGACTTCGCCGCCGACATCCGCGACCTCGTCCGGTACCTGGGGCCCGTGCGCCCCGAGGCGAAGATCGTCGCCTACCCCGGCCAGGGCACCAACGTGCCCATGTACGTCCTCGGCTCCACCACCGCCGGCGCGTCCGTCGCCGCCGTGCTCGGCATGCCATTCGCCATCGCCTCCCACTTCGCACCGCACCAGCTCGCCGAAGCGCTCGAGGTCTACCGCGACTCGTTCAACGCCGACGCACCCACCGCCACCATCGCCGAACCGCACGTCATGGTCGCAGCCAACGTCCTCGTCGCCGACACGGCGGAACGGGCGCGCCGCGAATTCTCCGTCATCCAGCAGATGTTCCTGTCACTCGGCCGCGGCGGCGCCCGCAAACCCCTGCCCCAACCCGTCGACCACCCCGAAGCCGGCGCCACCATGCTCGAATGGCAACGCGTCCAGACCATGCTCCGCTGCTCCTTCCACGGCACCGCCGACGACGTCACCGCAGGTCTCGACCAATTCGCCGCCGACACCGGCGCCGACGAAATCATCACCGTCACCTACTCCCACGACCCGAGCGTCCGCATCGACTCCATCCGGCGACTGGGGGAGGCCTGGCTCACCTGACCGCCGAAAATCCCCGAGGGCAGTCGTCGTAAAGCAGCCGAAACGGGGGTAGCGTGAGTGGTGGACGTGCACAAGAGAGGCGGAAGCCGACAGCGGCCGCCGCCCAAGGAGGAAGGGGCATAATGCCCAAACAAGACATCATCGTCTGCGCCGTCGACGGTTCGGATGCGTCCAAGACCGCAGCCAAGTGGGCGGCCAACACCGCAGTCAAACGCGGCATCCCGCTGCGCCTCGTGAGCAGCTACTCCATGCCGCAGTTCCTGTACGCCGAAGGAATGGTCCCGCCGCAGGAACTCTACGAGGACCTCGAAGCCGAGACGCTCGAGAAGATCGAGGAGGCCAAGAAGGTCGCCATCGACTACATGCCCGACGTCGACGTCTCGCACCAGATCGAAGAAGGCAGCCCCATCGACATGCTGCTCGACCTGTCCGAGCAGTGCACCATGATCGTCATGGGCTCCCGCGGCCTCGGCGGACTGTCCGGCATGGTCATGGGATCCGTGTCGGCCGCCGTCGTGTCGCACGCGTCGTGCCCGGTCGTCGTCGTCCGCGAGGACAACGCCGTCACCGAGGAAACCAAGTACGGCCCCGTCGTCGTCGGCGTCGACGGATCCGGCGTGTCCCAGAAAGCCATCGAAAACGCCTTCAAGGAGGCCGAAGCCCGCGGCGCCGAACTCATCGCCGTGCACACCTGGATGGACATGCAGGTCCAGGCGTCGCTCGCCGGCCTGTCCGCCGCCCAGCAGCAGTGGCAGGTCGTCGAGGAAGAGCAGAACGCCCTGCTCGGACAGCGCCTGGCCGGCTGGTCGGAGCGGTTCCCGGACGTGAAGGTGACCAAGGTCGTCACCCGCGACCGCCCGGTGCGCGCCCTGGCCGACGCGTCCGAGGGTGCCCAGCTGCTCGTCGTCGGCTCGCACGGCCGCGGCGGCTTCAAGGGCATGCTGCTCGGGTCCACGTCGCGCGCGCTGCTGCAGGCCGCGCCGTGCCCGATGATGGTCGTCCGGCCGGATTCGCTGCCGAAGTAAGGCGGAAGCGGCCGACGGAGGACTCCCGGGCGGGGTCGGGATCGATGGGTTTCGCGCCACGGTCCCGCCCCGCCCGTCGGCGTTTCGGGGCGACGAAGGCGGGGTGCGTCGGGGATGCCGGGATCGTTCCCGAATCGTTAGCGGCCCGGGCTGCCACTTTGGGTGCATATCGTTTACACTGGGGTGGAACCGGTGAACGACGGTTCCGAATTACGGTTCCGTCTCCCGTGAAAGGAAACAACAATGACTGACACTCTTCTCCTCGCCGCCACCGCCCCGACCCTCGGCTTCATCGGCTGGATCATCGTCGGTGGTCTCGCAGGCTGGATCGGCTCGAAGATCATGGGCACGGACGCATCGATGGGCGTCGTCCTGAACATCATCGTCGGCATCATCGGCGGCTTCCTCGGCGGCTGGCTGCTGGGCGCGCTCGGCTTCGACGTCGAGGGCGGTGGCCTCATCTTCAGCTTCATCACCTGCCTCATCGGCGCGGTGATCCTGCTGTGGATCGTGGGTCTGGTGACCAAGCGCCGCTAAGCGCTTTCCGCGCCACGCGATTCGGCCCGGGTTTCCTTCCTCGCGGAAGGGCCCGGGCTTTTTCATGCGCTGCCGCGGTTCCCGCGCAGCTTCATGCTTCACGACGCCCGCGTGGAGGCGGTGGCCGTCGCAAAGTACTGCCACCGTCCCGCAAACAGCCTGGTCGCGATTTTTCGGCCGGCCGAAATGTCGACTTTCTCACCGGCACTGCCCGCTCCGCGCCTCTACTCCCGCCGAAGCAGCCCCAAGTCCGCCGCGAACGACTCCGCATGCGCCCAGTGCAGGGCCTCGTAGAGCTCCCAACACGGCAGACGATCCCAATCCGACTCGACGCGCACCCCACCCATGCGCTCCCGGATGGTCGCGGCGATCTCGGCGACCACGACGTCGAACCGATGGGTGACGTCGAAGTCGTGGTACCGCAGAAAACCCCAGCCCCGGCGGACGGCGAGATTCTGGCGGGCCCGGTCGTGGCGGAACGCCTCGACGGTCGCGTGGTACTTCTCCGAATCGAACTCGATGACCAGCCGCGCCCCGACATGCACCAGATCGAAGCGATACGGGCCGATGGCGTAGTCGAGCACCACGATGAAGCCCAGCCGCTCCAGCGCCCGCGCCACCCGGCGCTCCACGTTCGACCGCGCCCCCTCCGGCGCCCACGACAGCAGCGTGACCAGCGCGGACGCCCGCGGGTGGTTCAGTTCGCGCGCCTCGGCGAGCAGCGCCGCGCGGCTGGCCATGGTGGGGAAGGTGCCGTCGACGATCGTCGCCGTCAGCCGCTCGCCCCATTGCGACGGGGCCATGAGATCCGCCAGTGTCTGCGCCGCCCCGGTCACGCGCCACCCGTCGATCATGGCGACGACGGTGTTCGCGGGTTCCCGCCGGTGTACCACCGCCCCCTGCAGCGCGGTGATGCTGCGCGGAACGATGACGTCGAGCACGTCCGGCGGCGACTTTCGGAACCCGTGGAGCCACGCCGCCGTCCGATGCGACAGCACCGCCGACGGGTTCAGGCGCGTCACCAGCGACATCTTCGCCTCCAGGATCGTCGGTGGCGTCGCGTACCAGCCGCGGCCGATGCGGACGAGCTGGCTGGCGCGCATCGCGGCCTTGATCGTCCGGTCGGTCCACCCGTCGGCGAGCAGTTCGGCGCGGGTGGCCCCGCACGTCGGCAATGGCAGATGTTCGATGTTTCCCCCCATGGCCACTTAGCGTGGCACGGTCGGGCCAGTTCCGCTCGGCGACGGATACGCCGGTCAGAAAGTCCACATTTCGGCCCGCCGAAAAATCGCGACCAGGCTGTTTGCGGGACGGTGGCAGTACTTTGCGACGGCCGCCGCCTCCACGCGGACGTCGTCAAGCAAGAAGAAGCGGCAACAGCGCGGCGCGCACCGCAACCGGGAGCCCAAGCCGCGAAAAGTGGCGGGCAACCCTCCCCGCGGGGCGGCGTGGCTGTAAACTCGGGTGAAAGCTCGGCCGCACTGACCAGTCTGACCACTCGGTGCGGCGGTGATGCACATCACCACCGCAGGACGAGCACCGCGCAGGTCAGGCGCAAACGAGGCGAAGGGACGGGAGCACGACGTGGCGGACGCGACGACCGGCAAGACGCGGGGGCGGCGCCGCAACCGCCCGAGCCCGCGCGACCGACTCCTGACCTCCGCCACGGAGCTGTTCGCCAACGAAGGCATCCGCGTCATCGGCATCGACCGCGTCCTGCGCGAAGCCGACGTCGCCAAGGCCAGCCTCTACTCGCTGTTCGGGTCGAAGGACAAGCTCGTCATCGCCTACCTGGAAGACCTCGACCAGAAATGGCGCGCCGCATGGGAGGCGCGGGCGGACACGCTGGACACGCCGGAGGAGAAGATCCTCGCGTTCTTCGACCAGTGCATCGCCGAACAACCCACCATCGGCTTCCGCGGATCGCATTTCCAGAACGCCGCGTCGGAGTACCCGAATCCGGCGACCGAGTCGGAGGAGGAGATCCGCGCCGCCGTCGTCGCCCACCGCACGTGGGTGTGGGACACGCTGCGGCAACTGCTGGCCGAGAAGGAATGCAACCAGGCGTCACTCCACGCCAACATGCTGATGCTCTACCTCGACGGCGGGCTGGCCGGCTCGAAGATGTCGAAGGACCTCACGCCCCTGCAGACGGCCCGCGACCTCGCCCGCGACCTGGTTTACGCCGAGCACTGAGGCGGCCGCCGGTACGGCGTCGGACGTGGTCGTCTTTCGCCAGCGTCATGCGAACGGCGACCTTCCCCAGCTTGCCGACGATCCGGTCGTCGCCGGGCTGGCCGTCGGCGTCGTCCGGTGGGGGCGCGGACCGGCGCCACGCTTCGTTGATGCGGGTGTTGCCCTCGAGATTGGGCAGGCGCCCCTGGGAGTCGGCCCGCAGCAGCCGCGCGAGCTGGCGGGTCTGGTGGATCTTCGCCTGCTGCGCGCGTTGCCGGTCGGTGACGGCCTTCGCCGCGGCGTCGCGGTCGGCGAGGAACGTGCGATGGGCGTCCCACAATTCGGAGCGGCGGGAAGGTTGGCGGATGGTGCCGGCGAGCGCGCGCCAGCGGGAGCTTCGCGCTTCACGACGGCCCTTCGCCTTCTTGGAGCGGTCGTCGCGCCGGGCATCGCGGGTATGGTCGCGCAGCGCCTTGAATTCGGCGGTGAGCGGGTGGCGGCGCTCCAGGATGATCGTGATGATCGCGTTCTGGCTCATGGTCCAGAGGTTGTTGCAGACCCAGTAGACGACGATCGCCACCGGCGCGGGGCCGAGGAAACCGAAGAACAGGGGAAACGACACCGCGAAGAAGGTCATGGTGACCATGTATTTGTAGGTGCCGCGCATGAAGCGGGAGCCGTGGTCGAGGGTGCGGCTGAGGCGATTGATCGAAATCGCCATGTTGATTCCCGTGAACGTCGCCGCCGCCACGATGAGCGGGGCGCACACGGCGAAGACGTCGGCGAAGGTGGTGTCCAGTTCCGCCAATTGCGCCTCGGGCATGGCGATGTACGCGGGCAACGGAACGCCGGCGAAGGTGGCGGAGGTGAACTCGCGGACTTCGTCGCCGCTGAGGAAGCCGACGCTTTCGGTGACCCCCTCGGAACCGTGCGCCCCGGCATTGGCCATGCGGCGCAGCATCCGGAAAAGGCCGATGAAGACGGGGATTTGCACCAGCGGCGGGATCAAACCGGTCCACGTGCTGATGCCGTTGCGTTCCCGCAGCTCCTGCATCGCCCATTTCTGGTACTTCGCCGCGTTCGGTTCGATGCTGCGGGAGTACTTTTCGCGGATCGCCGCGAATTGCGGGCGCAAATTGACCGTTTTTCGGCCCATCAACAATTGTTGATAGGCGATGGGCAAAAGCGCCAGGCGAACGGTGATCAGCAGGAGAATCACCGACGCGGTCCAGGCCGCGGACACGGAAACGCCCGGCACCGCCGCGATGATCAGATGCCAGGCTTTGAGGATCCCCGAAATGAGGAAGACCAGGGGTTCCAGCAACGGAAGCCATCCCCTTTCACGTGCCCGGCACCCGCGAGCCCGGCCCGGGACGATCCGGGCGGGGCTGGCGGGTGCGGGTGGTCGGGCGGGGCCGCGCCCCGGGGTTTGGTGGCGGGAGCGGGCCGTGCGGTCCGGTGGGGCCGGATCAGGAGTGCGCGGCCTCGTACTCGTCGATGATGGCCTTCGGCAGGGCGCCGCGATCGGCGACGGTCATGCCCCGGTCCTTCGCCCACTGGCGGATGATCCGGTTGCGCTCGCGCTGCTTGGTGGAATTCGGGTTGGATCCGCGGCGGGCGCGGGTGGCCGGAGCGGAATCGTCGGCGTGCGCCTTGTCGACGTACGGGCGGATCATCTGGTCGAACTTCTCCGCATTGGCCGCGGAGAGGTCGAGGTAGTAATTGCGGCCCTGGTATCCGAAACGGACCACCTTGATGTCATCCTCGTGCAGCGTGGTGCCGTCGAGGTCGTCGATGTACTGGATAACTTCCTTGCGCGCCATATGATGAACCTTCGTCATTGGGATGGTGCGGAAGTCATGGTTCTGACTCCGATGCGCCATCTGGGGATTGATGTTCGTCCAATGTCGCATTTTATACCAGGACATTGGTGCGGGTGTCTACGTCGGCCGCATGTTCAGTCGATTCTTAGAATCTTTACCATTAATGGTGGCGCACTTCGCCGTCGAGGTTATCTGGCTCATCCGGATCTGGAGTGCGTAATTAGCG